>NZ_JBHSPB010000012.1:0-257320 GCF_042656465.1 Streptomyces gamaensis | reverse complement strand
TCGGTGGTCATAGCGTTAGGGAAACGCCCGGTTACATTCCGAACCCGGAAGCTAAGCCTTTCAGCGCCGATGGTACTGCATGGGGGACCGTGTGGGAGAGTAGGACGCCGCCGAGCTATTGTTGGGGAAAGCCCCGTTGGGAGCCGTGAGGTTCCTGGCGGGGCTTTCTCGCATTTCCGGAACCTGTTTCCGGTCATGCACGCAGTTCCATTTCTTCCCGGCTGACCCGGCCCCGTAGCCGTTCCCCGTTCACCAGCCGCTCGATCTCCTGCACTGCGTACAGGCCGAGCCGTCGGGCCTCCGTGCCCTGGGCGCCCGCGAGATGGGGCGTGACGAGGACATTCGGCAACCACAGCAACGGATGTGCGGCAGGCAGCGGTTCGGGATCCGTGACGTCGAGGAACGCGTCCAGACGACCTGAAGAGCACTCCCGGACCAAGGCGTCCGTGTCGACGAGAGAACCGCGCGCCGTATTGATGACGGTGGCGCCGTCCGGCAGCAGAGCCAGATGCGCCGCATCGAGCAGATGGTGTGTCTCGGGCAACTGCGGGGCATGCACGGTGGCGATGCTGCTGCGGCGACAGAGGTCGTCCAAGTCGCAGAGCTCCGTGCCGAGGAGGGCCGCGTCGGAGGAGGAGACGTACGGGTCGTACAGCAGCACGCGGTATCCGGCGTCCGAGGACCGCAGGCGGGCCAGGACGCGGCGGCCGACGCGGGAAGCGCCGATCACCCCGACCGTGCGGCCGTCGGCGCCCTCGCGGTCACGGAAGGCCGGCCAGGAACCGGGGCCGGGGACGCGGCTCCCGTGACGCCCGTACGCGGCTGCCATGGCCAGGGCTCGTTTGGCGGCGAGCGTGATCGCGGCGAGTGCGTAGTCGGCGACGGGGCCCGCGTTGGCGTCGGCCGCCGAAGTCACGGTGATGCCGCGGTCCCAGAGCGCCGGCGTCGCCAACTGCCGTACGGATCCGGCGGCGTGGACGACCGTCCGCAGGCAGGGCGCACCGTCCAGGACATCGCACGTGAGTGGTGGACAGCCCCAACCCGTCAACAGGACGTGGGCCTTGGCGAGAGCTGTGCGGGCCTCGGGGGTGGTCAGCGGGCCGGTCAGTGTGCCGGGCACGACATCGGCCGAGCGGGCGAGCCGGAGGCGCAACTCCCCGGGCAGCACGGCTGCCGCCTCGTCCACGCCCATGGCCACCACGACCAGCGGCCGGACACCTTCGTCGAACACGTTCCGTCACCTCCCCCTGTCCGCACTCTGCCCGGTGTGGAGAGGGAAAACACGTTGCCGGGGTTCGCGGGGCGGGTGAACATCGGCGGATGGAACACACCATCAGGGCCGTACGGGCCGACGAGTGGCAGAAGGTCAAGGAGCTGCGGCTGGCGGCTCTCGGGGATCCGGTCGCCTCGATAGCCTTCCTCGACACGTACGAGACCGCGGCCGCCCAGCCCGACTCCTTCTGGCAGGAACGTACGCGCCGGAGCGCAGCGGAGGACGGAGTCACCACCTTTGTCGCCGAGGCACCGGACGGCAGTTGGGTCGGCAATGTGACGGTCGTCGTCGAACTGCCCGGCGATGAGGGTGCGTTCGGCGGGGCGCCGGACGTCCCGCAGACCCACCTCGTCGGCGTCTTCGTCCGGCCCGGGCAGCGCGGCTCCGGCATCGCGCAGGCTCTCTTCCGGGCCGCGCTCGACTGGTCCTGGGGGCTGAGCGCTCCTCGTACCGAGCGGGTGCGGCTGTACGTGCACGAGCGCAACGCACGCGCCGAGGCGTTCTACCGCAGACTGGGCTTCGAGCGGACCGGGGTGACGGTGCCCATGCAGGGTGACCCCACCGCGACCGAGTACGAGATGGCGGTACCGCGCCCCGATTGCTGAGGCCTTCCTTGCCCTTCGCTCGTTTCCGTACGGCAGGCCCCTGGGCCGTCGATGTACTGATCGCCGCTGTCGTCCAGGCGGCCGTGACGATCCCGTTCGTCGTGCCGCGCGGCCCTGACGTACCGCCGGCCACATGGCCGAGCTATGCGATGACGACGCTCGGCGTCCTGCCGCTGCTGTGGCGCGGCCGGGCGCCGTTGACGTCGCTGCTCTCGATCACGGCGGCCGGTTTCGCGTATCTGCCGATGGACGGCCCGGGGCAGCCCCTGCCGTACGCCGGACTCGCCGCGGTCTTCACGGTGGCCGAGAGGGGTGGGCTGTGGGAGCGGCGGGTGACCGTCTGGCTCGGACTGCCGGTGGTGGCGTTCGCCGTCGCGCTGCGTACCAACACGGCCCGGGAGTACTTGTTCTCGTTCTTCCTGTTCGGCATGGGGTACGCGCTCGGGATGCTGGCGCGCACCCGGCGTGCCTACACCGAGGCCGTCGAAGCGCGGGCGGCGGAGCTGGAACGGACACGGCGGATGGAGACGGAACGGGCCGCGGAGCGTGAACGGGCCCGCATCGCCCGGGAGATGCACGACGTCCTGTCGCATGCCGTGAGCCTGATGGTGGTCCAGGCGGAGGCAGGGCCACTGGTCGTACGCTCCGATCCCGAGCGCGCGGAAGCGGCGTTCGACGCGATCGCGGGCGCCGGGCGGGACGCGATGGTGCAACTGCGGCGCATGCTCGGCGTCCTCAAGGACGAGCCTGCCGCGACCCGCAGGCCGCAGCCCACGCTCGACGGACTCGACTCGCTCGTCGACGAGGTGCGGCGCACCGGGCTGCAGGTGTTCCTGCGGACAGAAGGACAGCCACAGGCGCTCGCGGCGGATGCCCAGGTGACGGTGTACCGGGTCGTGCAGGAGGCGCTGACGAACGTTCTCAAGCACGCGGATGCCCGCCGTGTGGACGTGCGCCTGGACTGGCCGGCGCACGACGGGCGGCTCGTCGTGACCGTCGAGAACGACGGTACGCACGTCCGGTCGCCCGGTGCCGGAAGCGGGCAGGGGCTGATCGGCATCCGTGAGCGCGCCGCCGCCCATGGCGGGAGCGCGTCCTGTGGTCCTGGGCCGGACGGGCAGGGCTACCGCGTTGCCCTGGAGCTGCCGGTCGTGGTGTCCTCACCCGCGGAGGTGGAGCGTTGACGATCCGTGTGGTGGTGGCCGACGACCAGGAACTGGTGCGCGGCGGTTTCGCGATGATCCTGGGGGCGCACCCGGACATCGAGGTCGTGGCGGAGGCCCGGGACGGCATGGAAGCCGTCGAGGCAGTGCGCGAGTACGCGCCCGACGTCGTTCTGCTGGACATCCGCATGCCGCGCATGGACGGCATCGAGGCGGCCCGGATCGTGTGCGCGGAGACGGACTGCAAGGCCGTCATGCTCACCACTTTCGACCAGGACGACTATGTCTACGAGGCGCTGCACGCGGGCGCGAGCGGCTTCCTGCTGAAGGACGTGCGGCGCGACGACCTCGTGCACGCGGTCCGGGTCGTGGTGGCCGGTGACTCACTGCTGGCGCCCTCGGTGGCGCGGCGGCTGGTCGCGGACTTCGTCGCGCGGGGGACGGGCGTCGGCGCCGGCCGGAGGAGTACGGGCGGGACTGCGGCGCCCGGCGACGGCGGGCTGGGCTCGCTGACCGCCCGCGAGCGGGAGACGCTCGTACTGCTGGGGCGCGGGCTGTCCAACGCGGAGATCGCGGCGAAACTCGTGGTGAGCGAGCACACCGTCAAGACCCATGTGAGCAATGTGCTCGCGAAGCTGGGGCTGCGGGACCGGATCCAGGCCGTCATCTGCGCTTACGAGACGGGGCTGATCGCGCCCGGTGTGTGAGAGCGGGGTCAGGGAAGCCGGGGTCGGGGAGGCTGGGGCCGTGGTGGTCGAGGCCGTGGTGATCGGGGCCGTGGGGAGGGCGGCGTCAACGCGATGACTCCCTCGGGCGGGGGAGTCGTGGGCGGAAGGGATTCCCTCGCTCCGGCGATGTGCGGGGCCCGGCGGATCGCGACGATGGAACTCGTCAGCCAACGCCGGATCAACGGCCCGGTCGCCGGGCCGCACACGGGGGAATCACCATGCGTCGTACGCGAATTGCCGCCCTTGCACTCGTCACCACTGCCTTGTGCGGGGCTGTGGCCGCCCCCGCCGGGGCGGAGCAGCGATCGTGGGCGGAGCAGCGGCTGCCCGCCGAGGCCGGAGCCCTGCGCGAGACAATCGCCGGCCTGCCGTCCGCCGAGGCCACGGCCGCACAGGTGCGGTTCGGTGGCAATGGCAGTCACTGGCGGGGGAGTTCCGGAGAGACCGACCTGCGCACCCATCGCGCGGTGAAGGGGGACGAGCGGTTCCGCGCGGGCAGCGTGACGAAGACGTTCACGGCGGCCGTCGCCCTCCAGCTCGTCCACGAGCGCAAACTGGACCTTGAAGGGACCGTCCAGCAGTATCTGCCGGGCCTGCTGCCCGCCGACTACCCCGAGGTGAAGGTCAAGTACCTGCTGAACCACACCAGCGGTCTGCCGAGCGGCGACACCCGCGAGCCCTCCGACAGCCCCGAATGGCAGAAAGACCGCTTCACGAGCTGGGACCACCGCGCGCTCGTCCAAAGCGGCCTCGGCAAAGGCATGGAGTTCGTGCCGGGCACCGAGCAGCACTACTCGAACATCGGCTACAACGTTCTGGGCCTGCTGATCGAGAAGGTCACAGGCCGGACGTACGAGCGGGAAGTGCGGGACCGCATCATCAACCCCCTGCATCTGAAAGGCACTTACCTGCCGGGCAACGAGACAGGGATCCGAGGCCGGCACACGCATGGCTACCAGGCGGTCAAGTCCGGGGAAGACCCGACGTGCCCGAAGGGAGACAGGGTCGGCCCGGCCTGTCTGGTCGACGTGACCGAGTGGGACCAGTCCGAGACCTGGGCCTCCGGCGACCTCATATCCACCACGGCCGACCTGGAGCGCTTCATGACCGCCCTCTTCCAGGGCCGCGTCGTGCCGCAACCCGAGCTGGAGCTGATGTTCACGGTCCCCCGCGTGCCCACATACGACGGGAAGAAGACATCGAAGAACGGCGGGGCGGGGAGCAGCAAGCCGGGAGACGACAAGCGCACGGTGTACACGAGCGGAATGACCGAGGTCCGCATCGATGAACACACCGTCATCTACGGCAAGACAGGCTCCCGCTACGGCTATCTCGACGGCTTCGGCGCGACACGTGACCTCTCACGCACCCTCGTGTACGCGGTGAACTCCACGGACGCGAAAGGCGAAAAGCCGAGCGCGCTGGTGCAGCGACTGCTCCACCACGCCTTCGCGGCTACCGGACCGGCCGGCGCGTGAAGGTGCGGTGAGGCCAGCGGGCCAGGGCCTGCTCCTCGGAGCGCATCAGGGCCAGGGTCGGCAGACCCTGATCCGCGCCCTGGGCGAGAAGATCCGGCAGGGCGGGGACGGGGGCGACAGCCGCCACGTCATCCAGCACCAGCGTCAGTGGTGGGTCGAGCCGACCGGCGGATGACCGTCCGGCCATGCACCGGCCGCGCTCGACCACGCTTGAGACGAGTGCGGTCAGCAGGGGCATCGCACCCGGGCGGGTGCGGGGATCCTCAATCGCCTCACCCACCACGTACAGGGTTCCCCCTTCGGCGATGAATGATTCCCACGCCAGCGAATCGGCCCGATTTGGGTTACAAGCGTCCCGCATGTGGACGGTGGAGAGGGAGGTCAGCGCACGGGCCGTCAACTCCTGGGCCACGTCCCGGCGTTCAGGATGACCGGTGAGAGAGGACTCCAGCTCGCCTGCTGCGCCGGCCGCCGCCTTGGGGTGCGTCCGCAGGATCCGCACGGGTTCGTGGGCCGAGGAGCCCTGGGCCCAGCGGTGCACCTGACGGAACGGACGGCCGTCCACCGCCGCCGCGTGCAGCCAGCAGCGCAGCAGGGTCTCGGCCGTGTCTGCGGTCGCCGAGTCCAGGGGGCTGCGCGGGCGTACGGGCGCGAGCAGCGCGGCCGCCCGCAGGGCGGCGGTGTCCCGGGCCTCGCAGCCGGCGGTCGGGGACCAGCGGAGCCGGTCGGGAGTGTCGAGGAGATGGCCTGGGTCGAAGACATGGACAGGGCCGAGTTTGGCGCGCGCGTTCTTGGTCTCGGCCCACAGGGCGGGGTCGCTGGTGGTAACGAGCACGGGCCCCGCCGCCTCCAGGACGGCGCGGGCGGCGAGGGTGCGGCGCTCCGGTGCCGGGCCGTAGAAGAGATCGGGGGGTGCGGTCATGCTGTTCGGATCAGGCGTGTTGACGAAGGAGAAGGCGTCGGGATACAGGCGATTGCCTGGTGCGGGGCTGTTGCCCGGACCGGTCGTCGCACCGGTTCTCGGGCCGGCTGTCGGAGCAGCGCTGGGTCTGTTCTGGTCCGTGGTGGGTGCGCTCGTCGCGGCGTGCGGCAGGAGGGCGGGTGGCTGCGGTACGGGAGCGTCGGCCCCGTGCCGGGGGGTGCCAACTTCCCGCTCGGGCGCGGTGGTAGAGCCTCCCGAGGTGCTGTGCCCCGTGCCGTCGGGCTCTGGTGGAAGGGGCGGGAGCGGTGCCGACCCGGCCGTCCCGGGGGCGACCGGACGGTATGCCGCGTGGCCGAGCGCGCCCCTGTTGGGCGGGGGCGTGCCGCCGGGTGCGCCTGTTCCCGCGCTGCCGGGCTGTGCGAAGCCCCTGTCGTCGGGCAGGGCCGCCCCTATGCCGGTGCTTGCGGTGCCGAGTGCCTCACCGCCGGGCCGGGCCGGGCCGTTGTGCGGCCTTCCTTGGGCGGCGGCCCTGCTCCGGGCCTCGGCGCGGGCCATGGTCCGTACCGCACGCCAGCGGGTCACCGTGCCGACCACGAACACGCACAGCACGATCAGTGCCAGGAGCTGGCCGACGAGCAGCCCCCAGAACAGCCCGTATCCGGAGAGCCGTTCCGGCGGGACGGCGGGCCAGGCGGCAGCGATGTCGCCGGGATCGGTCACCAAGTGCCGTAACGCCAGCGGGGTGTGCGGAAGGTCGACGCCGTGGGGCCAGGACCCCCGGTCCAGGAGAGCGGCCAGGCCGGTCGTCTCCCACACCAGCAGGGTGAGCCCCAGCAGCAGGGCGATGACCGAGACGAGGAGACCGTCGGGGATGCCGCCCTGGGGCGTGCCGCCGTGGCCCGTGCGGGTGCCGCTCATGGCTTGTGCCTCCTCAGGCCACCGTCGGTTCGGAGGAGCCGCGGGGGCCGTCGGCCGGTCCTGCCTCCCGGGCGGCGGCAGCGGCGAGTTCGCGGGCCGTACCGTCCTCGCCGTCCTCGGTCATCGCACGGTCGGTGTAGACCAGCGGCCGCTCCGCCTCGGTGACGAGGTGCTTGACGACCTGCACATTGCCGTTGACGTCCCAAACGGCGATGCCCGGGGTCAGGGTCGGGATGATCTCCACGGCCCAGCGGGGCAGGCCGAGGACCCGCCCCGTGGCCCGGGCCTCGTCCGCCTTCTGCGCGTAGACCGTGCGCGTGGAGGCCATCTTGAGGATGGCCGCCGCCTCGCGGGCCGCCGCCCCGTCGACGACATCGGACAAGTGGTGCACCACGGCCACGAACGACAGCCCCAGACGGCGCCCGAACTTCAGCAGCCGCTGGAACAGCTGGGCGACGAAAGGCGAGTTGATGATGTGCCACGCCTCCTCGACCAGAAAGATCCGCTTCTTCCGGTCGGGGCGGATCCAGGTGTGCTCCAGCCAGACACCCACGATCGCCATCAGGATCGGCATGGCGATCGAATTGCGGTCGATGTGCGAGAGATCGAAGATGATCAGTGGTGCGTCCAGGTCGATCCCGGCGCTCGTCGGGCCGTCGAACATGCCGCGCAGGTCGCCGTCGACCAGCCGGTCCAGAACGAGGGCGACGTCCAGGCCCCAGGCGCGGACATCGTCTATGTCCACGTTCATGGTCTCCGCCGACTCGGCCTCCGGGTGGCGCAGTTGCTCGACGATGTCGGTGAGCACCGGCTGCCGGTCCAGGATCGTCTCGTTGACGTAGGAGTGCGCGACCTTGAGGGCGAAACCGGACCTCTCGTCCAGCCCGCGCCCCATCGCCACTTCGATGATGGTGCGCAGCAGGGCGAGCTGCCCGGTCGTGGTGATCGACGGGTCGAGCGGGTTCAGCCGGATGCCGCCCTCACGGGCCGTCATCGGGTCGAGACGGATGGGGGTTATGCCGAGCTGCTGGGCGATGAGGTTCCACTCGCCGACACCATCCTCGCCCTGCGCGTCGAGGACCACGACCTGCCGGTCCCGGAAGCGCAGTTGGCGCAGGACGTAGGTCTTCTCCAGCGCGGACTTGCCGTTGCCGGACTCGCCGAGGACGAGCCAGTGGGGGGCTGGCAGTTGCTGTCCGTACAGCTGGAACGGGTCGTAGATGTAGCCCTTGCCGGAGTACACCTCGCGCCCGATGATGACGCCCGAGTCGCCGAGGCCGGGCGCGGCGGTGGGCAGGTAGACGGCCTGCGCCTGGCCGGTGGAGGTGCGTACGGGCAGCCGGGTGGTCTCCACCTTTCCGAACAGGAAGCTCGTGAAAGCCTCGGTGAGAGCGGTCAGCAGGTCGAGCACGGCAATTCGCCCCTATCGTCGGATGCCGGTTGCGAACGGCAGGGTGTTGACGAAGGCCCGGTGGTGCTCGCGGTCGCACCACTCCAGCTTCAGATAGCTCTTGCCGGCCGAGGCTCTTATGGTCCGCTTGTCGCGCGCCAACGCCTCCGGGGAGCGGGAGGAGACGGTGATGTAGCCGACGAGGTTGACGCCGGCGGCGCCACTGGCGAGGTCCTCGCCGCGCTGGTCGACACGCGAGTGGTGGGCGACGTCGCGCGGGTCGACCACCCGGTTCATCTTGGCGGCGCGCGAGGCGTCCGCGTCGTCGTTGGTCTTCTCCGTCAGCATCCGCTCGATGGCCACGTCGGTGGGTTCCAGGTCCATGCAGACGGCGACGGTCCGGATCACGTCCGGGGTGTGCACGAGCAGCGGGGCGAGGAAGTTGACGCCCACGGGGGTCATCGGCCACTCCTTCACCCAGGCCGTGCCATGGCACCAGGGGGCGCGGGTCGCGGACTCACGGGTCTTGGCCTGGAGATACTGCGGCTCCGTGGCGTCCAGTTCGGCCGGCCAGGCATTGCGCTGGGTCATGGCCTGGATGTGGTCGATGGGGTGGTCCGGGTCGTACATGGAGTGCACGAGGGAGGCCAGCCGGGCCTGGCCGAGCGGCTGGCGGACCCGGATGTCGGCCTCCGCGAGCCGGGCGCAGATGTCGGTCAGCTCCCGTGCCATGATCACGGCGAGGCCGCCGTCGCGGTCCAGGCGCCGCCGGCCGCCGCCCTCGTGCCGGGAGGCGCGCGCGATGACCTGCGCCTCGGAGGCGAGGTCGCGCGTGTAGTGCATACAGGCCACGAGGTAGGCGCGGTGCTGCTCGGAGGAGGTGGACACCATCGACTGCAACTGCTCGTAGGAGTCCTGGAGCCACTTCGGGGAGCCGGGGTCGCCGCGCCGCTCGACGTCCTTGGCGTGCGCGTCCGGGTCGGCCGGGAGCGTACGGGCGAGCATCTGCAGCCGGGTGACGTAGCCGTCGCCGTTGGCGACGTGCTTGAGGAGGGTGCCGAAGCGGTCGACGAGCGCCTCCTGGTCCTCCGAGTCGCGCAGGCCCACGCCCGGGCCCTCGATCTCGATCGCGGCGGTGACTGTGCGGCGGTCGGCGTGCAGCAGCACGGCGATCTCGTCGGGGCCGAAGGGCGCCGCCAGCCAGGTGATCCGGCCGATGCCCGGCGGCGGTCCGATCTCCACCTCGCGGCCGTCCAGGCGGGTGCCCGCCTCGGCGGCGGAGGAGCGGTAGCCGGCGCCGCGCCGCAGGATGCGCTTGTAGCTGCGGTTGATCTCGAACCACTTGTAGAACGTACGGCCCTTGTACGGCACGTAGACGGCGGCCAGCGCCAGCAGGGGGCACCCGGTCAGGGACATGATCCGCAGCGGCAGGACCGGCACGAGGAGGCCGCACATCATGCCGAGGAAGGCGCCCGCGATGATCAGTGCGATCTCGCCGGTCTCCCGGTTCTTGCCGACGACCGCGTTGGGACGCGCGCGGCCGATCAGATACGTACGGCGGGCCGCGACCGGCTGGGACTGGGCCTGCATCGTCAACTCCGCTCACCTCCCGGGGATGTGCTGCGGTTCTGTGCACGGGGCGCGGGCGGGCGGGCGGCGGCGTGCTTGGCCGGGCCGGAGGCCGGGGCCGCGCTGCCGGTGTCGCCGGCCGGGCGGGCGGCCGGGCGGGTGGAGTGCGCGGCGACCCCGCCCGACACGGCGCCCGCCGGGGGGCGGGCGGCGGAGCCACCGCCACCGGCGTTCGAATCGCCGCGCGCGCTGTGGGTGTTGATGCCCTGCTTGACGAGTGCGGCCGGCGAGGAGATCACGGCGGCGGCCTGCCGGGAGGCCGCGTCCTTGCTGGCGTTGCGGGTGCTGACGATCTCGTCGCCGAAGCCGGGGACGAAGCGGTAGATCATCGCGCTGGCGAAGATGGCGAGCACGATGATCGCGAGGCCGGAGACCACCGCCGAGAAGGAGTTCGGGCCCTTGCCGGTGGACAGGGCCCCGGCGAGGCCGAGCACGATCACGACGATCGGCTTGACCATGATCACGGCGATCATGATGCCTGCCCAGCGGCGGACATGCCCCCACATGTTCTTGTCCACGAGCCCCGCGTACACCGCGGTTCCCAGGAGGGCTCCCACGTACAGCAGAGCGGCCCGGATGACGAGTTCGAGCCACAGGACGCCTGCGGCGAGCACCGAGACGAGGGAGACCACGATGAGCATGATCGGGCCGCCGCCGATGCTGTTGCCCTTCTGCAGGGCGTCGGCGAAGTTGCCGAAGAACACGTCGTTGTTGGAGCTCGAACCGGTCGCGATGACGTCGGTGACGGCGTCGGTGGCCGAGACGAGCGTGTAGAGGATGAGCGGGGTGAAGGCGGACGCGAGGACGGTGAGCCACAGGAAACCGATCGCCTCGGTGATCGCCTCGGTGAACGGCACGCCGCGCACGGCCCGTTTGGCCACGGCCAGCAGCCACAGGACGAGCGTCAGCACGGTCGAGGCGGCGAAGACGACGGCGTACTGGCGCAGGAAGTTGGCGTTGGTGAAGTCGACGTTGCCGGTGGCGTGCACGGCGTCGGAGAGTTTGCGGACGATCCACGAGGCGGCGTCGGCACAGCCCTTGGCGAGGGAGGCCAGCGGGTCGGTGAGGTCCTTGGGGTCGGAGGGAGTGGTGTGACCGCCGCCGCTGCCGCCGTGGCCCTGGCAGAGGTCCCGGGCCGGGCCGGGCACGAGGTCGCAGTTGTCGGCGGGCGGTGAGCTGGGCGCGGGCGTGGGCGTCGGCGTGACGCTCGGGCCCGCGCTGGGGCCGCCCGACGCCGGCGGGGTGGCGGGCGGCGCCGGGGCGGCGAGTGCCTTCGACGCGGCGACGACCACCGTGGCCTGCACGGCCGCGAGGCCGGCGGCGACGGGCAGCGTGTGCCGCCGCACGGCGGCCAGGACGGCGGAGCGGCTTGCCCGACGACGGCCGCGGGGGGCGTCCGGGAGCCCGGAACCGGCGAGGGGAGCGGGGTGCTCAGCGTGCGGGGCGCTGGAACTGCCGGGCGGTGTGGGGTGCTTGGTGCGTGAGCGCCCGGGGGCGGGGCTCGGGGTGGTGGACGGGTGCCCCGGGGCGGCGGTTGGTGTGCTGGCCCCTGCGCGAGGACGCCCGTGCTCGGTGTGCGGCAGTCCGGAACGGTCGCTTCGTCCGGGCCGGTCGGCGCGCGGGGTGCCGGGATGCTCGGTCCAGGGAGAGGGGGTGTGTTCCGGGCGGGGGAGCGGGGGGCTCTCCTCGGGGTGGGGGGAGCCCGGGGCGGTGGGTGAGTGGTCAGCGCGCATAGGTGAACCCTCCGAACCCTTGTACCGCGTCCGACATGTCCTTGGCCGAGGCCGCCGCCTGGTCGCGGCCGACCGGGGCGGGGCCCTCCGCCCGTTTGAGGCCGACGATCTTCCAGTCGTCTCCGGTCCACTGGAGATCGAAGGTGTCCGTGTACCAGCTCTCCGTGACCGGGTTGGTGGAGCCCTCACCGGCCAGACCGAACAGCGTGGAGTACCAGACGGCCACGCTCGCCGTACTCCCCGCATAACCGAGGGACTTGGTGCCGACCGGGTTCGTCCGGGAGACGAAGGTCGTGCCCCGGGGGGCGTTGCCGCCCGCGTCGAGGCCGACCTTCTTCAGGAAGCCGGGATCGGAGTAGACCTTGTCGAAATCGCCCTGCCGGGCGGCGACGACCTCGGGGGCGTACAGGGCGGAGACGAGCGCGCGGCGCGTGTCGGTCCGGTACATTCCGTCGCCGCCGAGCGCGACGGCGTAGTTAGCGGCGGCGGACTGCGCGCCCTGCTCCGTGTGCGCGTAGCCGGAAGGGACGCCCCCGGTTCTGCCCTCGACCGGTGTGGTGCCGGAGGGTGCCGTGGGACGGCTGTCGGCGGACGTACCGTCCCCCTTGCCGGCGCCGTCGGAACCGGAGTCCCCGCCACCCCTGTTCGCGAACGCGATGGCGGCGAGGAGGAGGACGACCACGCCGACGACGGTCACCAGGTTCCGGCTGGGCTTTCCGGCCGTGCGGCGCCCCGCGCGGCGCCCGGGGCCGTACGGATCGGTCTCGCCTTCCGGCAGGCGGGTGCGGGTCAGCTGCTGCTCGTCGCCGTAGCCGCCGCCCGCGCCGCCGGAGTGCCGGCCGTAGCCGTCGTCTCCGAGACTCATCGTGCGCACGCCCCCTCATACGTCGTGGCCGGTGTAGCACTCGCATATGACGGTAGCGGTGCGGAAGGATTCTCGGGGGAGGAGTACGAGGGGGTGTGAGGGGGCATCAGGTGGCAGCCTCGGGTGCGGGGGGGGGGACACGGGGACGAGAGGACCTGCGCGGGGGCGACGCGCGGTGGTGCGGACGGATGGCGGGGCGGAGCGGGGCGCGGGCCGTGCGGTCGGGCTGTGCGGTCGGGTCGAGCGGTCGGAGGTGCAGTCGAGTTGGGCGGTCAGGCCCGGGCAGTCCCTGCTCCGACCCGGTCGGATGAGGTCAAATCCGTTCACATCGTGCGCGGTTGGGCGAGGTCGCATACGGCGCGGCGACGGTGGCCGGAGGGCGGCGCGGGGCGCCCACCGGCGCGGTCAGACGGCCATGCCGTAGACGATCGTGAAGAGGGTGCCGAGCGAGCCGATGATGAAGACGCCGGTCAGCCCGGCGACGATCAGGCCCTTGCCCTGCTCGGCACTGAAGGTGTCGCGCAGCGCGGTCGCTCCGATGCGCTGTTTCGCCGCGCCCCAGATCGCGATGGCCAGGCAGAGCAGAATGGCCACCGCCATGATGACCTCGATCATGACGCGGGCCTCGTTGCCGAGACTGCCGAACGGCCCCCAGTTCGGGGCGATTCCGCCAATAATGGTGTTGATGTCGCCCTTACCGGCTGCCAAAAACATGTGTAACTCACCGCCCCTTGTGGGTCGTTGTGCTGATGCCCGTTCTCGTTCCTGCGGGTAGGCAAAGGTCGAGACCTATCTTCGCCGACGATCCGGCTTCCGCATGTCGACTTGGCGTCAATTTTTCCCCGAAGCCGCGCACGTCACCCGGGTATCGGCCCGCCGCGCGACGCGAACGCCGTCCGCGCTGTCAGCGGCGCTGTCGGCGGCACTGTCAGTGGCGGAGTCTATGGTGACTCTGTGTATCACGCGTGTGGACAGCGGGCAATCGCTGTGGAGGTGGGGGGTCATGGGGATGCGCGGGAGGTCATGGGCGCGGTCGGTAGGCTGGGGCGTGCGCGGCCCGGAAGCCGGGCGCGCTCCGGGGCCGCGGGAGCGCGTCCGCGCCCTCGCCGGACGCTCCGGGCGCGTCAGGAAGCCCCGGGCGCCGCGCGCTTCGAGGACGCAAGGGTGGTACAGGTGCTGGTTGCCGAACGGTACCGGCTGGGGGAGCTGCTCGGCCGCGGCGGCATGGGCGAGGTCCGGCAGGGGTACGACGAGGTGCTGGGCCGTCAGGTGGCGGTCAAGCTGCTGCTGGGCGACGGTGACGAGGCGGCCGCCGGCCGTTTCCGGCTGGAGGCGCAGACCGCCGCCCGCCTCAATCACCCGCACGTGGTCGGCGTGTACGACTTCGGCGCGTGGGACGGCCGCTTCTATCTGGTCATGGAGCTCGTGCGCGGGCCCAGCCTGGCCCAGGAGCTGGCCGCGCGCGGCGCGCTCTCGCCGCGCCGGGTCGCGCGCGTCGCCGCCGAGGCGGCGGCCGGGCTCGCGGCGGCCCACCGGCAGGGGGTCGTGCACCGGGACGTCAAGCCCGGCAATCTGATGCTCGACGCCGACGGCGCGCTGAAGATCGGTGACTTCGGCATCGCCCGCTTCGTCGACGAGACCTCGGCGGGGCTCACCCGGGCCGGGCAGATCGTCGGTACGAGCACCTATCTCGCCCCGGAGCGCGCGCTGGGCCGGGTGGCGGGCCCGCCCTCGGACGTGTACGCGCTGGGGTGCGTCCTCTATCACCTGTTGACCGGACAGCCGCCGTTCTGGTCGGAGAACCCGACCAATCTGCTCTATCTGCATGTCGACGAGGAGCCGGTCCCGGCCCGGCGGCACCGCGTCGATCTGCCGGGGGCCTTCGACGCGTATCTGCTGCGGATGCTGGCGAAGGAGCCCGCGGACCGCCCCACGGCCGAGGAGGCCGCGGCCTGGTTCGGCAGCCGGGCCTGGGAGGGCGCCGTCGCGGAACCGGCGTCCTCGGCCGGGCCGTTCGGCGCTCCGGCCGCCGGGCCCGTGGTGCCTCCGATGCCGGTGACGCCGCCGCGGCCGTCCGTACCGCCGACGGCCGGCGCGCGCCGCGGCCGTCCGCGGGCGCACGGCCGCGCAGGAACGGATCTGCGCGCCGCGCTGTCCGGGGGCCTGTGGCCGCCGAAGGCCGTTCTGCGGAGGCCGAAGGCCATGGTCACCACCGTGGCCGGGCTGGTGGCCTTCGGGATCGCCGCCGCCGTGGGGGCCGCGCTGTCCGGTACGGACGGCGGCGGAGGCGGCGGACTGCCCGGCGGCGGGCCGCACGCGGTCCCGGCGGACGCGGCGGTTCCCTCGCCGGAGGCCGACGCCGGGCACGGCAAGCACAAGGACAAAGGCAAGAGCAAGGGCAAGGACGGCCAGGACGGCAAGGGCGCGGACGGTGGCGGCCGTTCGTATCCGAAGGAGCAGGCGGAGCGCGACCCCGGCAGCGGCGGCTGAGCGCCCGCGCCGGTCAGCCCTGCGGAGCCGGGTCGTCCAGGCCCTCGACGAAGTGGTCGAACTCGCCCGCCTTGACACCCAGTACGAAGGCGTCCCACTTGGCGTTGGTCGTCACCACGACCTCCTCGGGCTTGAGGTTCTCCCGGAGGTAGACATTGCCGTCGTCGCCGAAGGCGACCTCCAGGTACTCGGTCTCGTCGCCCTCGGTCGCGGGGATCCACCGCAGGTTGTCCGGCACGGGAACGGGCGGTACGGACACGGGTGCCCTCCAAGGGTGTTCGGGGGTGCGGTCGGGTGCGGGGCCCACGATAGTCCGCCCCACCACGCCCGTGCCGCCGGGCCGTTGGCGTCCGTAGCGGCAACTGCCCCCCGTCGCACCGCCCGTGCGCCCCTGTGACCCCGATGCCGGCCCGGGTAAATCCCTGAGCACGGGATACGGTGCGCACCCGTGGGGGAGGATTGCGGGGTGCGCAAATTCTGGGTGGCCGTGGGTGTCGGGATCGGGGGGTGCCTGTGTTTCGTCGGGCTCCTCGTCGTCGGCGTGTACGGGGCCGCGGGCGGGCTCTTCGGCGGGGCGCGGGGTGCCGTCGGGCTCGCGGAGGGCGCCGTGCCGGCCGAGTACCAGGGCCTCGTCCAGAAGTGGGGCAACGCGTGCCCCGCTCTCAACCCCGCCATGCTCGCCGCCCAGATCTACTCCGAGAGCGCCTGGAACCCCAGGGCGCAGAGCCCGGCGGGCGCGCTCGGCATCGCCCAGTTCATCCCCGAGACCTGGGCCACCTACGGGATCGACGCCGACGGGGACGGCAAGGCGGACATATGGGATCCTCGGGACGCCATCCCGTCGGCCGCCCTCTACGACTGTGCCCTGGCCCGCTATGTCAAGGACGTCCCGGGCGACAACTCCGACAACATGCTGGCGTCGTACAACGCCGGCGCCTACCGGGTCATCAAGGCGGGCGGGGTGCCCTCGATCAGCGAGACCCAGGGGTACGTGCGCGAGATCCGCGCGCTGGAGAAGTCCTTCGCGCGCCCCCTGGGCCGGCTCGGCCCGTCACGGCAGGCGGCCGGGGCCATCTCCTTCGCGCAGGGCAAGCTCGGCACGCCCTATCTGTGGGGCGGCAACGGCGGCCCCGAGGACGGCGGCCGCTTCGACTGCTCGGGGCTGACCAAGGCGGCCTACGAGTCCGTCGGCATCCAGCTCCCGCGCGTGGCCGACGACCAGTGGAACACCGGCCCGCATCCCGGGCGCGGCGAACTGCAGCCGGGAGACCTGGTGTTCTTCGCGCACGACCTGAAGGACCCGCGCACCATCCACCACGTCGGGATCTACGTCGGCGGCGGATACATGATCAACGCGCCGCACACCGGCGCGCTGATCCGCTTCGACCGCATCGACACCCCGGACTACATCGGGGCGACCAGGGTGACCCAGGACGGCGCGCGGGCGTTGGCAGCGGGGGGTGGTCGTCCGTAGGGGCCGCCCGGCGCCGGGACCACGGGGCGATCACGGGGCACTGTCACTCTTGGATAACGTCCTGGTGATCATTGGGTGGAAAGTGGAACGCCGGGGTGGAGTGCCGCGTTCCATGGGTGTGGAAGAGCAGGACCGCATACGGACTGGACGCACGGACCACGGGGGTCGGCAGCTGGACGTAGCAACAGGCGACAGATAAGGGGCCACAGCACATGGCTGGACTCGCGACGGTGTACCCCATGTCGGAGGCCAGGATCGAGGCGAACCCCGACGTGGGCGCGCTGTACGACATCAACGGCCTCGCCAAGGGCGCCCCCAACTGGCTGGACCGGACCGTGGAGTTCATCGGCGAGTACGGCATCGTGCTCGGGTTCGGCATCCTCATGCTGTTCGCCTGGTGGAGCGTACGCAAGCGCGAGGACGCCCCCGCGGGCGTCGCCGCGCTGCTGTGGGCACCGCTCGCCGCCGGTATCGCCCTGCTCGTCAACATCCCCATCCGCGGCTTCGTCAAGAGACCCCGGCCGTTCCTCGACCACCAGGGCCTGGACGTGCTCGTCAAGGGCAAGACGGACTTCTCGTTCGTCAGCGACCACGCGACCCTGACGATGGCGATCGCCGTCGCCCTCTTCCTCGCGCACCGCAGGTTCGGCCTGATCGGCATCGGGCTGGCGCTGCTGGAGGGCTTCAGCCGCGTCTACCTGGGCGTGCACTACCCGACGGACGTCATCGGCGGCCTCGCCCTCGGCACGGCCGTCGCCCTGCTCCTCGCACCGCTCGCGATGATGCTCCTCACCCCCCTCGCGAAGGCCGTCGCGGCCACGCGCGCAAGCTGGCTCGTCGGGGCACGCCGCCGGGTGAGGCCGGTGGTGGCGGCGGCCGGTGCGGGGCGCGATGTGACGGGGCAGTCACGGCAGCACCGGAACAACGACCTGGCGGCGTAAGGGCGTCCCGTCCCTCGCAACGGCGGTGGGGTTGCGCGGGGTTGACGGCCGTCAACAGGGTGAGGGCTCCGCTGTGCGGGGTGCGGGCGCGGTGCCTGAGCCGGGGTGCAGGAGTGGATCCCGGTGTTGGGATGCGGGCGCGGCGCCCCAGTCGGGGTCCAGGGGCACAGCCCCGGGCGGGGTGCAGGGGGCGCAGCCCCCGCGGGGGGTTCGGGGGGCGAAGCCCCCCGAGGGCAAGCAATCGTTTCCGGGTGCCGGGTGGGGGTGGGCAAGTGCAGCGTGACGACGCCGCCAGGCCACTCGTTGACAGCGCATGGCGGCCCCCCGGCACAGACGCACAGGCGCGGCCGCCGTCCCCAGGACGGCGGCCGCCGCGCTCGCGCTGCTCCTCCCCTGCGTCTCCGGCTGCGTGCCGCACGGTCCCGCCGAAGCCCGCCCCGCGCTCCACGACGACATCCGCAGCGTCGGCGGGCAGGCCCGCGCGGCGGGCGACGACGGCGACCCCGGCCGGGCCCGCGCCGCCCTGCGCCGCGCCGCGCGGCTCCTCGCGGACGCGGGCGGCGCGCGCGTACGCACCTCCATGGAGACCGTCAGCGGCGGCACCCGGCTGACGATCCGCGGGGCGGGCGAGTACGACTTCGCCCGCCCCGTCGGGCAGTTGACGGTGCTCGTGCCCGCCGACGCGGCCGGTTCCGGCGAACAGCGGGCCGTCACCGAGGTCTTCGCGCCCGGCGCGCTGTACATGAAGAACCGGGGCGCGGGCGTCCCCGCCGGCAAGTGGGTCCGCCTCGCCACCCCGGCCCTCCCCGACGGCAACCTCCTCACGAGCGGTGCCACCGACCCGCTCGCCGCCGCCGAACTCCTCGGCGGCGCCCGCCAGGTGACGTACATGCGGGACGAACGCATCGACGGGGTGCCGGTCAAGCACTACTGGGGCACCATCGACCTCGGGCAGGCCGCCCGGCTCGCACCCGAGCGGGACCGCGCGCCGCTCGCGGTGGCGGCGAAAGGGTTCTCCGGGGGCACGGTCGCCTTCGACGTCTACCTCGACGAACAGGGGCGGCCGCGCCGGCTGCGGCACCGGTTCAGCGTGGCGGAGCGGGGCGCGCCGGACGCGCGCAGCGCGCGCGGTGCTCGCGGTGGCCGGGTGCGCGGGGCGCCGCAGGCGCCTCTGGCGCCTCCGGCGCCGATGAGTGTCGTCTCCACGGTGGAACTGGACGGGTTCGGCACCCCCGTCGACGTCCGGTTGCCCGCGCCCGCGGACATCTATACGGGGACGGTCGGTTCGCCGCGGACCTAGAGCGACGGGCCTGGTGCGTGGCCCGGGAAATGGTCCTTCTGTGCCATGCGCGCCATGTGTACCGATCACTACGCTGGACAACCGTAGGCGAAAGACCGACGAAGGATCCGAGCCGCCCGAGGAGGTGAATCACGTGGTTTCGCGGCGCTGTTCGTCCGGCGGGCCGGACCCCGTGGCCCTCATCGAGATCGATCTGTACGGGGACTTGATGATCGCCGCGTCCAGTGCGGATGAGGAACGGCTGAGCGCGGATCGTATCGACGAGGTGTTGAGGGTCCGGCGTGACGGTGTGGAGGACGGCTGAGCCTTTGCCGGTCCTTGCCCACCCCCCACCCGGCACCCGGAAACGATCGCTTGCCCTCGGGGGGGCTCCGCCCCCCGAACCCCCCACGGGGGCTGCGCCCCCTGCACCCCGCCCGGGGCTGTGCCCCTGGACCCCACCTGGGGCTCCACGCCTGCGCTGCGGCCCGGGCGCCGCGTCCCCACCCCGCCCGGGGCTGCGCCCCTGGACCCCGACCAGGGCTTCGCCCCTGGGCTCCGACTCGGGCGCCGCGCCTGCGTTCCGATACCGGGCCCGCCCGTGCGCCCGGCCCGAGGATTCGCCCCCGAACCTCCCCTGCGGGGCTGCGCCCCCGGGACCCTGGCTCGGGCACCGCGCCCGCACCCCAACACCGGGACCCGCCTCCGCGCCCCGCCCGGAGCTGCGCCCCCTGGGCACCGGCTGGAACTGCGCGTCCTGCACCCCGACTCGGGCACCGCGCCTGTGCCCCAACGCCGGGCGCCGCCCCCGCACCGCGCCGGGGCCCCGCACCCCCCGGAGCCCCGCACCGTGACTCCGGCTGCGCCCCGCACCCCGCCCGGGGCCCCGCACCCCCCGGAGCGCAGGCCGCCCCCCGGAGCGTCGGCCGTCCCCACCCGGGGCCCGCGCCCCCGTGGGCGCGCACCCCGTCCGGCGCGCCGCCCGCCCCGTCCGCCCCGCGCCCCCACGGGCGCACGCGACCCCCCGAGAGCCGCCGCAGGCAGAGACGCTACGTGCGGAGCATGCGCGCGATGGCCGCGCTCGCTTCTGCTACCTTCGCGTCGATTTCCGCGCCGCCCTTGACGGCCGCGTCCGCGACGCAGTGGCGGAGGTGTTCCTGGAGGAGCTGGAGCGCGAAGGACTGCAGGGCCTTCGTGCCGGCTGAGACCTGGGTCAGTATGTCGATGCAGTAGACGTCCTCCTCGACCATGCGCTGGAGGCCGCGGATCTGGCCCTCGATCCGGCGCAGGCGCTTGAGGTGCTGGTCCTTCTGGTGGCTGTAGCCGTGCGGGCCGTGGCCGGTGTGCTCGGTGTGGTCGGGGGTGGCCGGGGGAGCCGGGGCCGGCTCCCTGGTGCCGGTCGCTTCGGCGTTCGTGCTGGTCATGGTGCCCTCCGGTCGGTCTCGGCCCCTGTCGGTGTGCATACCGTGAACTACCCGCTCAGATACCCCCGGCGGGTATATTCTACCGAAATTCCGCGCCGGAGGCGGTACCGCCTTGGTGAGCACTCTGCCCGATGGGCGACACTGAGGGAATGCCAGTTAGCTGTGGCTGGACGATGCGCCTAGCATCAACGAGACCGAATCCGCTGCACCCCGAGGATCCCACGTGCGCTTTCGTCTGACCCCCAGGGAGACGAGCTTCTACGACATGTTCGCCGCATCCGCGGACAACATCGTCACGGGCTCCAAGCTCCTGATGGAACTGCTCGGCGCGGACTCGTCCGCCCGGGCCGAGATCGCCGAGCGGATGCGGGCAGCGGAACACGCGGGGGACGACGCGACCCACGCGATCTTCCACCAGCTGAATTCCTCGTTCATCACTCCGTTCGACCGCGAGGACATCTACGCGCTCGCCGGTTCGCTCGACGACATCATGGATTTCATGGAAGAGGCCGTCGACCTGGTGGTTCTCTACCAGATCGACGAACTGCCGAAGGGTGTCGAGCAGCAGATCGAGGTTCTCGCGCGGGCCGCCGAGCTCACCGCGGAGGCCATGCCGAATCTGCGGACCATGACGAACCTCACGGAGTACTGGATCGAGGTCAACCGGCTGGAGAACCAGGCCGACCAGATCCACCGCAAGCTCCTCGCCCAGCTGTTCAACGGCAAGTACGACGCGATCGAGGTGCTCAAGCTCAAGCAGGTCGTGGACGTGCTGGAGGAAGCCGCGGACGCGTTCGAGCACGTCGCCAACACCGTCGAGACCATCGCGGTCAAGGAGTCCTGACCCGCGGTGGACACCTTTGCTCTCGTCGTGACCATCGGGGTCGCGCTCGGCTTCACCTATACCAACGGTTTCCACGACTCCGCGAACGCGATCGCGACCTCGGTCTCGACGCGGGCGCTCACCCCGCGTGCGGCGCTGGCGATGGCCGCCGTGATGAACCTCGCCGGTGCCTTTCTGGGCAGCGGGGTCGCCAAGACCGTCAGCGAGGGCCTGATCGAGACGCCCACCGGCGGACAGGGAATGATGATCCTGTTCTCCGCGCTGGTCGGGGCCATCTTCTGGAACATGATCACGTGGTACTTCGGTCTGCCGTCGTCCTCCTCGCACGCGCTGTTCGGCGGCATGGTGGGTGCGGCGCTGGCCGGTTCCTCGGTCGTCTACTGGTCGGGCGTGCTCGACAAGGTCGTCATTCCGATGTTCCTGTCGCCGCTCGTCGGACTCGTGCTCGGCTATCTCGTGATGGTCGTCATCCTGTGGATGTTCCGTAAAGCGAATCCGCACAAGGCGAAGCGCGGTTTCCGGATCGCGCAGACCGTCTCCGCGGCCGGCATGGCGCTCGGCCACGGCCTCCAGGACGCGCAGAAGACCATGGGCATCGTGGTGATGGCCCTCGTCATCGGCGGTGTCGAGGACCAGGGCGACCCGATCCCGGTGTGGGTGAAGATCGCCTGCGCGCTGATGCTCTCGCTCGGTACGTACGCGGGTGGCTGGCGCATCATGCGGACGCTGGGCCGGAAGATCATCGAGCTGGATCCGCCGCAGGGGTTCGCGGCGGAGACCACGGGTGCGTCGGTGATGTTCAGCACCGCGTTCATGTTCCACGCGCCGATCTCCACGACGCATGTGATCACTTCGGCGATCATGGGTGTGGGGGCCACGAAGCGGGTCAACGCGGTGCGTTGGGGTGTCGCGAAGAACATCATTCTGGGGTGGTTCATCACGATGCCGGCTGCGGCGATTGTCGCGGCGCTCAGCTACTGGGTGGTCAACCTGGCGTTCGGCTAGGCCGCGCCCGCCCTCCCCCAGAGGGGGTACCCCCAGGGCACCCCGACCCCCAAAGGCCCGCCCCGCTTCCGCAGGGCGGGCCTTGTCGTTTCCGTCAGCCGAACCGCCCCGAAATGTAGTCCTCCGTAGCCTGTACCGACGGGTTGGAGAAGATGCGTTCCGTGTCGTCGATCTCGATGAGGCGGCCGGGGAGGCCGACGCCCGCGAGGTTGAAGAAGGCGGTGCGGTCCGAGACGCGGGCGGCCTGCTGCATGTTGTGGGTCACGATGACGATCGTGAAGCGTTCCTTCAGTTCGCCGATCAGGTCCTCGACGGCGAGGGTGGAGATCGGGTCGAGCGCCGAGCAGGGCTCGTCCATGAGCAGGACCTGCGGTTCGACGGCTATCGCGCGGGCGATGCACAGCCGCTGCTGCTGGCCGCCGGAGAGGCCGGCGCCCGGCTTGTTCAGCCGGTCCTTGACCTCCTTCCACAGGTTGGCGCCCTTGAGGGACTTCTCGACGACCGTGTCGAGCTCGGCCTTGCGCAGGCGGCCGCCGTTCAGGCGCAGCCCGGCGGCCACGTTCTCGTAGATGGACATGGTCGGGAACGGGTTGGGCCGCTGGAAGACCATGCCGACGGTGCGGCGTACGGAGACCGGGTCGACGCCGGCCCCGTAGAGGTTCTCGTCGTCGAGCATCACCTTGCCCTCGACGCGGCCGCCGGGGGTGACCTCGTGCATCCGGTTCAGGGTGCGCAGGAAGGTGGACTTGCCGCAGCCGGAGGGGCCGATGAAGGCGGTCACGGAGCGGGGTTCGACGGTCATCGAGATGTCCTCGATGGCCTTGTGGGCGCCGTAGTACGCGGTGAGGCCGCTGACGTCGATTCGCTTGGCCATGGGGATCAACTGCTTTCGTAATCTGCGTAATCTGCCGCGGTCAGCGACTCTTCGGGGCTTTCCAGCGGGCGATGCCGCGGGCCACGAGGTTGAGGATCATGACGAAGGCGATGAGGACGAGGGCCGCCGCCCAGGCGCGGTCGTAGCTCGCCTCGTTGCCGGCCGCCCACTGCTCGTAGATGTAGTACGGCAGGGACGACTGGGCGCCGTCGAAGGGGTTGTTGTTGATGACCTGGGAGCCGAAGACGAGGAGCACGATGGGGGCGGTCTCGCCGGCGATGCGGGCGACGGAGAGCATGAGGCCCGTCGCGATGCCGCCGATCGCGGTGGGCAGGACGACCTTGAGGATCGTGCGCCACTTGGGCACGCCGAGGGCGAGGGAGGCCTCGCGCAGCTCGTTGGGGACGAGCTTGAGCATTTCCTCGGTGGAGCGGACGACCACCGGCATCATCAGGATCGCCAGGGCCATCGAACCGGCGAAGCCGGAGTAGCCGAAGTCGAGCATGATGATCCAGAAGCTGAGGACGAACAGGCCCGCGACGATGGACGGGATGCCGGTCATGACGTCCACGAAGAAGGTCACGGCGCGGGCCAGCCGGCCCCGCCCGTACTCGACGAGGTAGACCGCGGTCAGCAGGCCGACGGGGGCGGCGAGGGCGGTGGCGATGCCGACCTGTTCCAGGGTGCCGACGATCGCGTGGTAGACGCCGCCGCCGGGCTGGACGGTGAGCACCCCGGCCATGGAGTGGGAGAGGAAGGAGCCGTTCAGCACGGTCACGCCGCGCGCGATCGTCTCCCAGACGAGGGAGACCAGCGGGACGACGGCGAGGACGAAGCAGACCCACACCAGGCTGGTGGCGAGCCGGTCCTTGGCCTGGCGCCGGCCCTCGACCCGGGCGGCGAGGGCGTAGCCGCCGAGGACGAAGAGGGCGGCGGCGATCAGTCCCCACTGGATGCGGCTGGTCAGGCCCGCGCCGAGTCCGATGCCGCAGCCGGCGGCGGCGGAGCCGGCGGCGAGGGCGGGCGCGGCCCAGCGGGGGAGCCGGGGGCGGCGCAGGGTCGTGGGGGGCAGCGGGGCGCTGTCGGCGATCACGGGCTGGTCGAGGGTCATGTCGCTCATGCGGGGCCCCTTCCGGGGTGGGCGGTTCCGGGGCGGGGGGCGGGGGAGGGGCGACAGGTCACGCCGTGTACTCCTTGCGCCGCGCGATGATCATCCGGGCCGCGCCGTTGACCAGCAGGGTGAGGACGAACAGCACGAGTCCGGAGGCGATGAGGGCGTCCTTGCCGATCTCGCCGGACTCCTTGAAGCTGCTGGCGATGTTCTGCGCGAAGGTGCCGCCGCCCGGGTCGAGCAGGCTCTTGGCGATGGTGAAGCTGGGGGAGAGCACGGTGGCGACGGCCATGGTCTCGCCGAGGGCGCGGCCCAGGCCCAGCATCGAGGCGCTGATCACGCCGGAGCGGCCGAAGGGCAGCACCGCCGTGCGCACGACCTCCCAGCGGGTCGCGCCGAGCGCGAGCGCGGCTTCCTCGTGGGCCTTGGGGACCTGGAGGAAGACCTCGCGGCTGACGCTGGTGACGATCGGCAGGATCATGATCGCGAGCAGGATGCCGATGGTGAACAGGGAGCGGGCGGCGCCGCCCTGGTAGGAGAGGATCCCGGTCCAGCCGAAGAAGTCGTCGAACCAGCTGTAGAGGCCGCCGAGTTGCGGCACGAGGAAGAGGGCGCCCCACAGGCCGTAGACGATGGACGGCACGGCGGCGAGCAGGTCGATGACGTACGACAGCGGCGCGGCGAGCCGGCGCGGCGCGTAGTGCGAGATGAACAGGGCGATGCCGATGGCGACCGGTACCGCGATGACCATCGCGATCAGGGAGCTCGCGACCGTGCCGAAGGCGAGGACGGCGATGCCGAAGACCGGGGGGTTCGCGTTGGCGTTCCACTCGAAGGTCGTGAAGAAGTTCCCGTGGTCCTGGGCGAGGGCGTGTCCGGCCCGGACGGTGAGGAAGACCGCGATCGCGGCCATGATCACCAGCAGCAGGAGGCCGGAGCCGCGGGAGAGGCCCAGGAAGATCCGGTCGCCGAGGCGGGTGGCGGACCGGGCGGCCGGTGCGGGCGGGGGCTGGCTGGCGGTGTCGGTCGAGGGTATGTCCATGGGTCTCTCTCCGGACCTGTGCGGCGCGGTGCGTGGCGTACGGGCGGCGTGGCCGGCGGCCGGGCTCCTGGTGCGGCGGTGCACCCGGTCGTGCGGACGGCCCCCGGGCGGCGGGGGGCCGTCCGCACGCGGGTCAGGAGAGGTTCGCGATGCTCTCGCGGACCTTCGTGGCGATCTCGGCGGGCAGCGGCGCGTAGCCGAGGTCCTTGAGGACCGCCTGGCCGTCCTGGCTCGCGATGTAGGTCAGGAAGGACTTGGTGGCGGCCAGGGTCTCGGGCTTGTTGCCCTTGTCGCCGACGATCTCGTAGGTCACCAGCGTGATCGGGTAGGCGCCCTCGGCCTTGGTCGCGTAGTTGAGCTTCAGGGCGAGGTCCGCTCCGGAGCCGGTGATCCTGGCTTCGGCGATGGCCTTGGAGGCGTTGTCCGGGGTGGCCTCGACGGGGGCGGCGGCGCCGGTGTTCAGCTTCACCGTCTTGATCGAGTTGGCGGTCGCGTAGGACAGCTCGAAGTAGGAGATGGCGCCGGAGGTCTGCTTGACCTGGGAGGCGACGCCGGACGAACCGTCCGCGGACTGGCCGCCCTTGGCGGCCCAGGCCTTGGCGGGCTCGTAGGGCCAGGACTTCTCGGCCGCGGCCTTGAGGTACTTGGTGAAGTTGTCCGTGGTGCCGGACTCGTCGGAGCGGTGGAACGCCTGGATCTTCAGATCCGGGAGCTTGGCGTCCTTGTTGAGCTTGGCGATCGCCTCGTCGTTCCACTTCTCGATCTTGCCGTCGAAGATCTTGGCGAGGGTGTCGGCGTCGAGGACCAGGTTGTCCACGCCGGGCACGTTGTAGCCGATGGCGATCGGGCCGCCGACCATGGGCAGGTCGATGCCCTGGCCGCCCTTGAACATCTCCTTGGACTTGGCGGTCTCCTCCGGCTTGAGGGCCGAGTCGGAGCCCGCGAAGGCGGTCTTGCCCGCGAGGAACTCCTGGATGCCCGCGCCCGAGCCGGTGGGCTTGTAGTTGACCTGGATGTCCTTGCAGGCCGCCGTGAAGTTCTTGACCCACAGGTCCATGGCGTTCTTCTGCGCGGACGAGCCCGAGGCGAGCAGCTGGCCCTTGCCGTCGCACTTGATGTTCCCGGCGGCCTTGGTGGAGCCGCCGCCCGTGGAGCCGCCGGTGCCACCGCTGTTGTCGTCGGAACCGCACGCCGTGAGGACCAGGGCGCCGGAGACGGCGAGGGCGCCGAGTGCGACGGCGCGGAGCCGGGTCTTGCGCTGAAGCTTCACTTTCGGATGTTCCTTCCGGGAGCCGCCGCTGGGGCGGCGTGCGAGAGGTGGTGACGTACCGCCGAAATTAGGCAGAACAGGTGAAGCGGTCGATGGGCAGGGGTGAACGGAGGGTGAACCTCGGTCGTCAGTGCGGTGGCCCGCCGGGATGTTCGGCGCGTCGGCGCGATCGGCAGGGCTCATGGGACGAGTGTGGCCTGCGTCTCTGATGGTTTCGTGACGACGGTCACGAGGACCCCCACGCGTTTTCGTGAGCTTCGTCATGCGGACCCGGGGGGTTTGTCGTGACATGGGTCATCACGTGTTCGTCCCGTGACATGCCGAATGCCGCCCTGGCTATGGCATATGACAGGGGCGAGTGGCTCCGTTCCATTCCGTTGGGCCGTGCCGTCCCGCTAGGGTCGCGTTCGACGTCCGACGGCCGGTGCGTGCCGTCCGCCGGAGCAGAAAACGACCAGCACAGGAACCGGGAAAAGCCGCCATGTCCGTACCCGCGCCGCGATGCGCGCAGCCGCCCCTGTGGCCGGCCGCGCGGCCCGATGCCGGGCTGACCGTGCTGGTCATCGAGGGCGAACCCGGCGGCTCCTTCTCCGTGGCCGAGTCGGCCGGAACCCCGGGCGCGGCGGGCAAGCCCGTCCGGATCCGTACGGCCCGCAATCTCACCGAGGCCGAGCGGCTGCTCACCGACGACGTGCACTGCATCCTCCTCGACCTCGCCCTGCCGCCCGCCGCCGCCGTACCGCCCGGCGACGGCGAGACGGACGCGGCGCGCGACGCCTTCGGCGCGCTGCGCCACGTCCTGCGGCTCGCCCCCGACCGCGCCGTGCTCGCCCTCACCGCCGAGGACGACGTCGAGCGCGCCGCCGAAGCGGTACGGGCCGGGGCCCAGGACTACCTCTTCCGCGACGAGCTTCGAGGACCGGCGCTCAGCCGCGCCGTCCGCTACGCCGTCGAGCGCAAGCGCGCCGACCTCACGCAGCGGCAGCTCACCGAGTCGCTGCTGCTCGCGCAGGAGAACGCCCGGCTGGAGCGCGGACTGCTGCCCACCCCGCTGCTGGCCGGCTCCGCGCTGCGGTTCGCCTCCCGCTACCGGCCCGGCCGCAGCCGCGCCCTGCTCGGTGGCGACTTCTACGACACCGTACGCACCCCCGACGGCACCGTGCACGCCATGATCGGCGACGTCAGCGGGCACGGCCCCGACGAGGCCGCCCTCGGTGTCGAACTGCGCATCGCCTGGCGGGCCTTGACCCTCGCGGGCCTGTGCGGGGCCGAACTCCTCGCCGCGCTGCAGCAGTTGCTGGAGCACGAACGCGCCGACGAGGAGACCTTCGCGACGCTGTGCGCAGTCGACATCGCGCCGCACCGCCGCACCGCCGAACTGACCCTGGCCGGGCACCCGGCCCCCCTGCTCATCCGCCCCGGGCAGCCGCCCCGCCTGCTGCCCCAGGAGGACGGCGGCCCCGCGCTCGGCCTGCTGCGCGAGGCCCGCTGGCCGGGCCGCCCGGTCGAACTCGGTGCCGACTGGGCCCTGATGATGTACACCGACGGGCTCATAGAGGGCCGCGTCGGCGACGGTCCGCACCGCCTGGGCCAGGACGGCATGCTTCAGCTGGTGGCACGTCAGTTGAGTGAGGGGCTGCACGGCGAGGAGCTGCTGGACGCCGCCGTCACGGAGGTACGCGCCCTCAACGGCGGGGAGTTGACGGACGACCTGGCCGTACTGCTGCTGGAGTCCGACGGCTCCGGCTGAGCGGCGTACGGGCGGCCGTACCGTACGTACTACGGTACGGGCCCGCCGTCAGCGGCGGCCGTTGTACGGACCGTACGGGCCGTCCGAGCTCGAACCCCGGCGGCGCGGGCCGCGCCCGCCCGAGACCTGCTTGAGCGCGGGCCGCACGTCCACCACATAGACGATCGTGGCGATCAGGCCGAGGATCGGCAGGAAGCTGAAGATCCCCAGGAAGAAGTTCACCGCGACCGCGAGGCTGAGAATGATCAGCCAGAACGGCTTGGTCTGCTTGCTCGCCGCGCGATACGCGTCCTCGCGGTGGACGGCCGCGCTGACGAACGCGAACAGGCTGAAGAGCAGCAGGCCCATCGACACCCAGGACATGACCCGGCCGAAGCCCTCTACCAGCATGCCGCTCACCCCTTGCTCTCGTCGCTGTCGTCGCTGCCGCCTGCTCCCGGCGGAGACCGCCACCGTACAAGGAGAACGGTCCGGGCACGCGATATGTGCCCGGACCGTCCGTGGTTTCCCGATTACTTCGGGTCGGTTTACTTCGGGTCGGTCTTCTTCGCGGCCGTGGTGGACTTGCGGGCCGTGGTCGTACGGCGGGCGGCGGCGGGCTTGGCCTCGTCACCGTTGGTGGACGCGCCGTCGGCCGGCTGCCCGGCCTTGGGGGCTTCCTCCGCCTTGGGGGCCTCCTCGGCCTTGGCGGTGCCGTTGACCGTCGTGACGCCGCCGCCGTTGCCCTCGGGCTTGCCCTGCGGCTCCGGCTCGGTGGCCACCGCGATCTCCACCGGCTCGCCCTGCTCCCCGCCGCGCCAGGTCTTGACGGCCTCACGGCCGCGCTCGGCCAGCTTCTCGACCCCGTCCCCGGCCTTCGCCAGCACGCCCACGCCCTGGCCCAGCAACTGCAGCGCCAGGTCCTGCGCGGACTGCGAGAGCTTCTTGACGTCCGTGTCGAGCAGCGTGCGCAGCTCGCCCACCTTGGCGGTGGCCCTGGCCTGCGTCTCCTTCGCCTTCGCCTGGGCCTCCTTGGCCTGGCGGGCGATCCGCTCCTGCACGTCCTTGGGATCGGTCTGCTTCAGCTGGTCGATGCGCTTCGGGGCCTTGGCCACGAAGTCCTCGACCTTTTCCCTGGCGAGGTCGGCGGCGCCGGCGGCGGCGTAGCCGGTGGTGGCGGCGGCCTTCTGGATGTCCTGCGTGGTGATGGCCATGGCGATGGTCTCCCGGATCAGCTGGAGGGTGTGCTGTCGTCGTCCGATGTGCCGGTCTTCTTGCGGACACTGTCCGCCGCGAGCGCGTTCTCCTTGCGGAACGACTCGTAGATCTGCAACAGGGCCTGCTTCTGCTGCTCGGTGATCGAGGGGTCGGCGAGGATCACACTGCGGACCTCCGCCTCGTCCCGGTCCCGCTCGTCCAGAATCCCGGCCTGCACGTACAGCGTCTCCGCCGAGATCCGCAGCGCCTTCGCCAGCTGCTGCAGGATCTCGGCGCTCGGCTTGCGCAGGCCGCGCTCGATCTGGCTCAGATACGGATTGGACACCCCGGCGGCGTCGGCGAGCTGCCGCAGCGTGAGCCGCGCGGTGCGGCGCTGCTCACGGAGGTACTCGCCGAGGTTGCCGACGTTGAGTGATGCCATGGGTTCGATGCTGCCCCAGCTTGCTAACTATTGCAAGCGGGGTGCTTGCAACAGTGCTCCTTCCGGCCCCGGGCCGCGCCGAGGGCGCGCGGGGCCGACCATCGCGCCGTGCGAACCACCGCAAAGTGGAGGGCGCTGTCGCTCGAAGGAGTGCCCCGTGCATGGGCGGTGGCCGGCGGCGCCATGCTCCACTCGCCGAAGGTCGGCGAGCGCGGTCTCAACTGCGCGTCTGCTGAGGAGACTTCATGCTTCTTCCCATGGTCGGGCAACTGCTGGGCTTTGTGGTGCTCGGCTTGCACGCCCTTGTCGGTACCGTCGTGGACGGCATCCTGCCGCACGTTCTGCCGCCGCACTGAGTGGTTGTGGGGGCTCTGCCCCCACACCCCCGTTCTCAGCGTATGGACGTGTCCGTCCGTATCGCGGTGATGAACGCGGACCAGGCGGCCGGGGGGATGGCCAGTACGGAGCTGTGGGGGCGCTTGCTGTCGCGGACGGGGATGAGGTGGGGGGTGGGGGTGGCGACCTCGACGCAGTTTTCCACTTCGGGGTCACTGTAGGAACTCTTACGCCAGACGGGCGAGATCAAGTCGACGGTGGCAGGCATGGGTACTTCTCCTCAATTGCGGTGCGGATAAACGCAATCGACTCGTCTTCCGGCAGCGCATCACGACGCAGTCGCTCGTGGAGTGCTCGGAACCGCGCCACGTCGGCGGGCTTCGTGATGAACTTTGCTGATTCGAGGCTGGCGGTGTACACCGTCGGGCGCTTGCCCTTCCTGGGCTCCATGATCGTCATGTGCCCGCTGATCAGCATCCTTGGGATGGCGAACGGGAGCACCTGGATGTGCACATGCGGTCGCTCCGCCATCTTCACCAGGTCGGCCAACTGGTCGCGCATGACCTCTGGGGAGCCGACCACTTCGGAGAGTGCCGACTCGCGGACGAGAGTCCAGAGTTGTGGAGGTTCGGGTCCTTCGATCAGGGACCGCCGCCGCATGCGGTAGGCGACGTTTTGGTCGAGGTCGCCGCCATAGAAGTCGACACCGGCGGCGAGGATCTCCCTGGCATAGTCTTCGGTCTGGAGCATGGAATAGATGCCGCCGGAATAGTGCCAGATCACTGCCGCGTGAGCTTCCAGGCGTGCAACACGGTCAAGTGGGCGGTCCTCCGGATTGGCATGGTCGCTCTCCCACAGTTCGAGCAGAGTCCCATTCGCTTCCAGTGCCTCGTCCAGCCGCACCGCGACATCCCTGGGAGGTAGGCACTCTCCCGACTCGAACTGCGAAATCCGCCCGTGGCTCAGCCACACCATCTTCGCCAGCTCTGCCTGCTTCAGTCGTTTCCGCAAGCGCAGCTCGCGCAGCTTCCGGGCGAAGGGGGTGGTGACTGCAACACGCCTGATGGGCACGGGTGTTCGCCTCCAGATTCAAGCTTGGCGACCCTTAAACCAAAACCTCTGGTCAGGCTACCGCCGCAGGCCGATGCTGGTGGCTGTCGGCAGCGGCCCGGAGCCTACCCGTACCGCCGCCAACGTCCTGCTACCTCCGCCCATACCCCGAACTCGCCTCCGAGGACCCCATGACGCCCCCCTTCCCCCACACTGGTATGTGCGGTCTTTCCGTTGCCCCCGGCATTGGCGAGATCACCGCATTCCTCCTCGACCGGGACGAGACCGCGCATCCCGCCCCGGAAGAACTGCGCGACTGGACGGGCCAGTTGACGAAAGCCCTCAACCGTTCCATCCGCTGCGTGGCCGAAGCCGCAGCTCAGCTCCCCACCGCCCGCCCCGAACGCACCCAGGCCCTGGCCGCCGCCGACAAGGCCGCGCACCGGCTGCGTACCGGCCCCGGCAACGGGGCCGAGGCCGCCCTCGCCTACGCGATGGGGCTCGCCAGCGACGTACGCGCGCTGCGGGAGCACCGCCGGGTGCTGGACGCCGAGGCGTACGGGCAACACGCGGCCCGCAAGGAGAAGTTGAGCGAGCGCGTGGCGGCGGCCAACGCGCTGAGCCGGCGGTTCCCCCGGTGACCGCTGCCGCAGGGGGCGTACCGTTCGCCCTGCCGCACTCGGCGGGCCCCAGGGTGTCGGTCTGCACGGAGTGCGCCCGGCTGCAGGAGGCCGAACGGGCCGCGTACGAGCGCGGGGACCGGTCGGCCGCCGCCCGCTACGACTCCGCACTCCGCGAGCACCAGGGGAGGCAGGGATGACGGCCGGAGCGTTCCGGGTCGGCAAGGGAGGCGTCACCACACCGCCCGTACCCCGGCTCGTAGCGGCCACCGCCCCCGAGGACTGCACCGTCTGCGCCCTCTCCGACACCTGGATCGCCGAGGCCGTCACCCAGCGGAACCACCTGCGCGCCGAGAAGCTGCGGCAGTGGCAGGCACGGCACCAGATGCGGCGGCACCACACGGTCTGGTGGGAAAAAACCTACACCCGACGCTCTTGGGTGTAGGCGAATCGTCTTCTCTTCAGCGGCCCCTGGGGGCAGCGGCAGGGCTGGCGGCCGACAACTATCCTCTGCGAGGACACAGTTGGCAAAAGCGCGCTATTCGGCGCGTCGGCAACGGCCCCGCACAAGGGCAGGAGAGGGCGGATGTGGAGCAACCGGACAGGGGCTCAGGCGAAGCAGGCGTTCGGCAGCAGCGTGTGGCCCGGCTGGAGGCGTGAACATCGTGCTGTTCCAGCTCGCCTGGCAGACCGTCCGCACCCGCAAGGCCGCTTTTGCCGGCTGTTTCATCACCATGATCTGCGCGCAGCTCCTGGTCACCGCTTGCGCGGTATTGCTGGAGTCCGGTGCCCGGGCGCGGCCGGCGGACGGCGGTGCAGCAACGCAGCCGTGAGATCGCCCTGTTACGGGCGATTGCCGCAACCCCCCGGCAGATTCGCCGTTTGGTGGCCCTCGAAGCCCTGGTCGTGACCGGCCTCTCCGCCGCCCCGGGATGCGGGCTCGGAATCCTGCTCGCGCTGGGAATCCGTGCTCAGTTCGTCGGACTGTCGATGATCCCGGACTCCTTCCGGCTGGACTTCGGGCCGCTGAGCATCGGTTGCGCCGTCGCGGTGTGCTGGATGACCGCGCAGGCCGCGGTGTGGAGTACCGGCAGACGGGCGTCCCGGACCCGGGCGGTCCAGGCGCTGGGCGAGGCAGCGGTGCCCAGCCGGCGCGTCGGAGCCGTACGGACCCTGGCCGGACTGGCCGTCCTGGGTGGCGCCGTCTGGGGGCTGCTGGTCGTCTCGCAGTCCGAGGGCTCGGACGCGGCGAACGCCGCTGTGGGCATGGTCATGCTCCTCATGCTCGCCGTGGCCCTGCTCGCCCCGTGGATCGGCAGGCTGGCCGGGGTTGTTCTGGGGTTGCTGTGCCGAGTGCTGTGTCCTGGTGTCGGCTTCCTCGTGAGGGCCAATCTCCATCTGGGACACCGCAGGCTCGCCGCGACCGTCGTACCCCTCGCGTTGACGGTCGCCTTCGCCGCCGTGGCGCTGCTCGTACCGCACATGAAGTGGCAGCAGCTTCAGCGACTGGAGGACGAGCGGCTCAAGGCAGACCATCTGGTGCAGGCGTCCGACGGACTGCCGGCCACGTCGCCGCAGACGCTGGGGGAAGTGCCCGGAGTCGCTGCTGCCATTGGCTCCACCAGCGCGTATGCCCAGGTGTTGCTGGACAACGGTCCTGCGCCCACCGGGCCGGGTCTCGTCGGTGCAGCGGTCACGGACGGTCCGCTCGGGCACGTACTCGACCTGGGTGTCGTGCGTGGGGCGCTCGACGGGCTGGGCCGGCATGAGGCAGCGCTGAGTGCGGGCGCGGCCGAGAAGGCGCATGCCCAAGTAGGCGATGAGCTGCGTCTGTTGCTGGAAAACGGTGACACGGAAACGGTCCGGCTGGTCGCTGTGTACTCCAGGAGCCGCGGATTCGGTGACGTCCTGCTGAACCAACAGCTCACCACTGCACATCAGTCCGGAGGCCCGCCGACGCAGGACCTGGTGTACGTGAGGACCCTGCCGGGCCAGGAGCAGGGAGCCGCGAGCGGACTGGACGCTGTGCACCGGACTCACCCCGCCTGGCAGGTGCTCGACCGCGCGGCCTACCGGGCCGTGGAGCAGGGCCGTCATGACACATCGATGACGGTGACCTATCTCCTGCTGGCCGTGATCACGGTCTTCACGTCGATCTCCGTGGTGAACACCATGGTCATGACGACGATGGAGCGGTCCGGTGAGTTCGCGCTGCTTCGTCTCGTCGGTGCCACGCGCAGGCAAGTCGCGCGCATGATGCGCCTGGAGACCGCGTCCACCGTCCTCGCGGCGCTGCTGGTGGGCGTCGCCGTGGCAGGAGCGGTCCTGGCTGTCTTCAGCCGGGCACTGACCGGTTCGGCCACCCCCGACCTGCCGGCGGCCACCGTGACCCTGATCGTTGCCGGAACGGGTGCCCTGGCACTCGCGACGGGCACAGCCGTCACCCGCATCGCACTGCGGCAGCGGCCTTCGGCAGCGCTGCGCGGGGAGGTCGTCTTCGAACTCGACCCGGCGTGACAACGCGGCGGTGGTGGTCGACGCGGCTCTTGCCGCCGGAGGTCTGCAGCCCTCCGGCAGAGCGCGAGCCCGGGTCAGCTCAGCCGGGTGCCGGCGTAGACGGCCATCGCGTCACGCTGGTACTCGGCCAGACCCTCGGCGATCTTCTCGTAGTTCGCGCGGAAGCGCGGTTCGTCGACGTAGTGCTGACCCAGCCCCTTGTACGCCTCCGCGTTCGGGGTCCAGAACCTGCACACGCTCCGGTAGTGGACGTCCACCTCGGCCTGCACCGCGGGATCGTCGACCGGTGTGCCGGCCACCATGAACTCCGCCATGCGGATCATCTGGGCCGTCACGTCCCGCTGCCACTGCTCCATGTCGTCGGCGGTCATGCCCTGGGTGGCCTGCCGGGACTCCTCCCAGTGCTTCGGCCAGCGCTCGCGGACCTCGGCCTCGTCCTCGGCGGAGAGCTCGAAGCCCTCGAAGAGGTTCTCCGGCCTGTTGATCTTCTTCATGCCCTTGGTTTCCCTGCCTTCCTCCAGTTCGGCGATGGTGCGGCCGACCGTGCGGGCGAGTGTCTCCAGCCGGTTGCGTTCCGCGAGCAGCCGCCGGTGGTGCTCGCGGAGCACGGCCACCTGGTCGACCTGGCTGTCCAGGACGGCACGGATCTCCCGCAGGCCCACGCCCAGCTCCCGCATCAGCAGGATCTGCTGCAACCGCAGCAGCCCGGCCTCCTCGTAGTAGCGGTGCCCGTTGCTCCCGATCCACGCGGGCGGCAGCAGGCCGATCTCGTCGTAGTGCCGCAGGGTCCGGGACGTCACCCCGGACATCCGGGCCACGTCCGCGATCGACCAGGCCATGGCTGTGCCCTGCCTTTCCGGCGCTCTCATCGCCGGGCCGGTCCTTCCGGCCCCACACACGACCGTAGAAGTTGACGCAACGGAAACCGCAAGCCGGAATCGGCGGCCGGGCCGGCGGTCCCGGCGCGAAGCGCCCGCCCGCCGGGCCGTCGCGGCGCCCGGCCGCCCCGTTGAGCTGCCCCTTACACAACTGGGCCCGCCGCGAGGCGCCACGTACCATGCGGGCGTGATCGCCTACGCCCCCGCCGCCCTGTTCCTCGTCCTCTTCGGCATCGGCGTCCTGCGTGACCGCCGACGCTTCAGCAACGCCGTCTACCTCGGACTGGCCGTGATATCCCTGCTGTTCGGGCTGGTGGTCTCGGCCGACGCGCGCGGTGACCGGGGGCATCCGGCCCTGGAGTGGATCGTCGGCGGGCTGCTGCTGGTCCCGTTCCTGGGCGCGCTCGTCCTGCCGGTGTTCCTGCTCGCCAACGGCGTCAAGATGATCCGCAAGGAAGGGCGCAGCCCGGGAAACCTGCTGTCCTTCCTCGCGGGGCTCGGCATCGTCGGCGTCATGGGCCTGATGGTGGTGGCGGCCGCCACGCACTCCCGGCCCCTGCTCGTCGTCGCCGGGACGACCCTGCTGGTCACGGCCTATGTGTCGTTCCTCTTCTTCTGCTTCATCGGCTACGCCTTCCTCTACGGGCGGCTGCGGCCGCGCCGCGACGTCGACTTCGTGGTGGTGCTCGGCTCCGGCCTGATCGGCGGCACCCGCGTGCCGCCGCTGCTCGCGAGCCGGCTGGAGCGCGGCCGCAAGGTGTACGAGGCGCAGGCCGCGCGCGGCAAGCCGCCCGTGCTGCTGACCTCCGGCGGCCAGGGCCCGGACGAGAAGCTGCCCGAGGCCCACGCGATGGCGGACTATCTCACCGAGCGCGGCTTCCCGGCCGCGCACGTCCAGCGCGAGGACCGCTCCCGTACGACCGAGGAGAACCTCACCTACAGCAAGGCGATCATGTCGGCGGCCCGGCCGGACTACTCGTGCGTGATCGTCACCAACAACTTCCACGCTTTCCGGGCCGCGTTGACGGCCCGCAAGACGGGCGTCAACGGGCAGGTCGTGGGCTCCCCGACGGCCGCGTACTTCTGGCCGAGCGCGACGATCCGCGAGTTCGTCGCGGTCTTCCTCGACCACAAGGCCGTCAACTTCTCGATCTGCGGGGCGCTCGCGCTGTTCTGCGTGCTGGTGGGGCTGCGCTGAGACGGCCCGTGGACCGGCTCAGCCCGCGTACGGGCGGGCCGCGCGGGCCTCGCGCAGGGCGACCGCCCACCAGGTGAGCTGGTCGAGCATGGTCTTCGCGGCCTGCTCGGCGGCGAGGGCCTCCGCCTCGTCGAGGTGTCGGCCGTCCTCGTCGAAGCGGCCCCACGGGCTGTGGAAGCTGATCTGTTCGCGGATGGGCACCGCGTGCCGCTCGGTGAACACCGGCCGCAGGTGCTCCACCGCGCGCAGGCCCCCCGACAGGCCGCCGTAGGAGACGAAGCCGACGGGTCTGGCCTGCCATTCCTCGGAGTGCCAGTCGATGAGCTGCTTCAACTGGGCGGGGTAGCTGTGGTTGTACTCGGGCGTGACGACCACGAACGCGTCGGCGCGGGCGAGCCGCGGCGTGACCGCCGCGAGCGCGGCGGCGTCCTCGGGGCCGGGGTCGAAGCTGAGCGTGGCGGGCAGCGGGGTCTCGGCGAGGTCGATGACATCGGCCTCGATGTCGCCGCGCTGCTCCAGCTGACGCGTGAACCAGCGGGCCACGGTCGGGCCGAACCTCCCCTCGCGGGTGGAGGCGACGACGACGGCGAGGCGGTAGGCGGACTGCGGCATGGGGTCCTCTTCGTGATGCGCGGCCGGGACGGCGGACGGTTGTCCACCGCCGTGCGCAGCAGTCTGGGACCTCAACCAACCTTGAGGTCAAGGAGTGTCCGCCGGAATCCCCGGACCGGGCCGGCGGCCGTCAGAACGAGTGCGGGCACCACGGTCTGCGTGCCGTGCGCAGCATGATGTCCGCGAGGGCCGCCGCGCCGGTGCGTTCCTCGCGGGCCCGGCCCAGGGCGACCAGGCGTGTCACCGACTCGTCGCCGAGGGCGAGCGTGCCCAACTCGCCCACGTCCAGCGCGAGATCGGCCGGCCGCGTGGTGGGCGTGCAGCTCGCGCCGTCCGGGCCGGCTTCCAGCAGGAAGCGGCCGTCCGCGTATCCGGCGGGGTCGGTCACGTCCAGGACGAGCGTGCCGGCGGTGCCGTACGTACGGGCCGACAGCAGCGCCGGTACGTCCAGCGGGCGTACCCACAGGTGGTCGGCGTGGGCGACGGGGCGGGCCGCGCGGGGTTCGGGCAGCAGGAGCGGCAGCAGGTCGTCGGGGGCGCGGAATCCGGTGTCGACGGTGAGGACCCAGTCGACGCTCAACAGGAAGTGCCACAGGGCGCGTTCGGCCTGCGGTGTGGCGGCCACCAGGTTCTTGACCTTGGCGGTGCCCTGCGGCAGCTTGCCCGGCCAGCGGTCCTTGACGGTGTAGGCGAGGAGGCCGTCGACGCGGCCCTCGGGGGAGCGGTAGAGCACGTAATACGGTTCGGTGCGCGGCAGATCGAGCCCCAGCTCGCCCAAGTGCCGCTGCCACCAGCGCTCGTCGCGGTCGACGAAACCGGGCCGCGTCGGACGCACCCGCTCGTACAGGGCCGGGCCCTGCTCGCGTACGGCCGCGGCGTCCGCGAAGTCGACGCGGCCGCCGCAGCCGGGGCCCGCGTACCGCCGGTCCAGGCCCGTGCGGGGCACGTCCACCTCGAACTGTGTGACCCAGGTGGCCGGGCCGAAGCCGTACCGGCCGTAGATCGGGTACTCGGCGGAGATCAGCGTGGCGACGGTGTCCCCGCGCTCCTTGGCGGCCCTCAGGTCCCGCCCCATCATCGCGCTGAGCAGTCCGCGCCGGCGGTGCGTGGCGGCCACCGTCACCAGGCTGACGGCGTCGGCGGGGACGAACGCCCCGCCGGGCACGGTCAGTTGCTGCGGGAAACTGCGGAACGTCGCCACGCAGCGGCCCTCGTCGAACGCGCCGAGCGAGCGCTCCGGGTCGAGGACCTTGCTGTGGTAGGCGATGTCGGCGTCCGTGACGACCGGCCCTTGCAGGAAGGCGGTGCGCGCCGCGCGCAGCCAGTCGGGGACGTCCGGCACGTTCACATGGCGGATCTCCGGGCTCATGACGCCACGCTAGAGGCGTGAACGCGCGGGCCGCACACGGTTTTTTCCGGAGCCCTAGGGTCCGCGCCGCCGCCGTGAGCGGCGCGCGTACGGGCCGTACACGCGCTGCCTACGGCGGCGGCACCCGTCCTCAGAACGCCGCGCGGATCTCCCCGACCGGCACCCCGCCGCCCAGCAGCGGCGCCTCCGCGATCCGGGCCACGACCGGGCTCTCCACGCCCAGCAGGTCCAGGGCGCGCGCGAGCACCGGGCCGGTGGCCCGCGCCGCACCGTCGTCGATCTTGAAGGCGAGGGCGCGGCCGTCCGGCAGGGCCACCGCCTGCACCGCCTCGGCGCCCATCTTCGACAGCGTGCCCGGCAGCTCGCGCATCAGCCAGGTGTCGGGACGGCGGGTACCGGCCACGTACTCGGGGTGCGCGCGCATCGCGTCCGCGACGCGGCGCTCCGCGCTGCCCTCCCCGGCCAGTACGAACGCCCGGAAGGCGCGTGCCAGACCGGTCAGCGACAGGGACATCAGCGGGGCGCCGCAGCCGTCCGTACCGACGTGCGCGACCCGCTCACCGGCCGCCTCCTGCACGGTCCGCAGCGTCAGCTGCTGCAGCGGGTGGGCGGGGTCCAGATAGCTCTCGACGGGCCAGTCGTTGACGGCGCAGGCCGCCATCATCGCCGCGTGCTTGCCGGAGCAGTTCATGGTGACCCTGTCGCGGACCTTGCCAGCCGCCAGGTACAGCTCCGCCTCCGCCGGGTCGTACGGCAGGTCCGGCGGGGTCCGCAGGGCGCTCTCCGGCAGCCCGAACTCCGCGAGCATCCTGCGCACCAGATCCAGGTGGAAGCCCTCGCCGGAGTGGCTCGCCGCCGCCAGCGCCAGCCGCTCCCCGGACAGCTCCAGGCCCGCGCGCAGGATCGCCGCCGCCTGCATCGGCTTGTTCGCGGAACGCGGGAAGACGGGCGCGGTCACATCGCCGAGTGCCAGCTCCACACTGCCGTCCGCCGCCAGCAGCACCAGCGAGCCGCGGTGCAGGCCCTCGACGAAGCCGGACCGGACGACCTCGGCGAGGGCCGGGGATATGCCGGGGCGAGCGGGGGCAGGGGTCGAGGAGGTCATCGTCGGCCTTCCGGGGGTGCGGGGGGATTCAAGCGGCGGCCCCGGTCCGGCCCTGCCAGGGGCTCAGGGAAGGAGGTCGTCCACTTGTGCTTCCCCTTCACGGTACCTGCGGGCGATCTCGGCCCCGCAATCGTCCGCCGTGCGCTGCAGACCACGGCGCTGCACCGAGACCCGCCGCTCGTACGCCTCCAGCCGCGCCAGACCCTCGCGCAGCTCGGCGTCCGTCCGCGCGCCCAGGTCCGACAGCCCGACCTCCGCGAGCATCGACTCCGCCAGCCGGCGCGGCTCCTCGCTGTGCGGGGTGCCCAGCGTCACGTGCCGGGCCGAGGAGCGGTGCGCCGCCGGACCGTCCGCCAGGATCCGCGACAGCCGGTCCACCGCCAGCCGCTCACAGACCCGCGCCCCCGGCTGCGCGCGCCGCGCCAGCTCGGCCCGCAGGATGTCGATCCGGCCCTGCAACAGCCGGCGCACGTAGCTCTGGTCCGCCTCGTCCCGCAGCGCTTCCCGGCGCAGCGCCCGCAGCTCCGTCAGCCGCAGCTCCGCCAGGGCCCGCCCGGGGACGTCCGCCTGCCGCCCCGTGCGCTGCCTGGGCGGCCTCGGGGTGCCGCGCGCACCACTGTCCGCCGCGGTGCGCGTGCTGCTGTCCTCAATGGGTGTCGTCATGCGCGTCGTCCGTTCCCCTCGGGGCGGCGCACGGCCCGGATCCCGTCGCCGTACGGAGCGCCGCCTGCACGCATCGTGCCACTGTGCGATGCCCGGGCGCAGGCTCTCGGTACCCGATGGGACCTGGATGGACGCACGGCATCATGGACCGTATGCGTGCAGTGGTGCAGAGAGTGGACGGGGCGAGCGTCGCCGTCGACGGCGAGACCGTCGGAGAGATCATCGGGCAGGGCCTGTGCGTGCTGGTCGGGGTCACGCACGAGGACACCCCGCAGAAGGCGGCACAGCTCGCCCGCAAGCTGTGGACCCTGCGGATCCTGGAGGACGAGAAGTCCTGCTCGGACGTCTCCGCGCCGCTTCTGGTGATCTCGCAGTTCACCCTCTACGGTGACGCGCGCAAGGGCCGCCGCCCCACGTGGCACGCCGCCGCCCCGGGCGACGTCGCCGAACCCCTCGTCGACGAAGTCGTCGCGCAACTGCGGGCACTGGGGGCCCACGTGGAGACGGGCCGCTTCGGAGCGGACATGAAGGTCTCGCTCACGAACAACGGCCCGTTCACGGTGCTGCTGGAGGCGTGAGAGGTCCGGCGCGCCGTCGTGCTACGGCTCGACCACGGTCTCCTGGCTCGCCGCCGTGCCCTCGCCCACCAGGAGCGGGGCGTCCACCGGGACATTGCGCTTGACCAGGGCCAGGGCGACCGGGCCCAGCTCGTGGTGGCGGGCCGAGGTCGTCACGAAGCCCAGCTGGCGGCCCTCCGGGCCGTCCGCGGCCAGCCGGACCGGGGCGCCGTGGCCCGGCAGGCCCACCTCGCTGCCGTCGAGGTGCAGGAACACCAGCCGGCGCGGCGGCTTCCCCAGATTCTGGACGCGGGCGACCGTCTCCTGGCCCCGGTAGCAGCCCTTGTTCAGATGCACGGCCGTACCGATCCAGCCCAGCTCGTGCGGGATCGTGCGGTGGTCGGTCTCCAGACCCACCCGCGGGCGGTGCGCCTCGACGCGCAGCGCCTCGTACGCCAGCACCCCCGCCGCCGGGCCGTGCTCCCGCGCGAACGCCTCCAGGCGCTCGCGCGGCAGGAACAGATCGCGCCCGTACGACGTTTCGCGGGCCACCACGCCCTCGGGCGTCGGCACGATCGAACCGGCCGGCAGGTGCACCACCGCGAACTCGCCGGTCCGGTCGGCGACCTCGACCTGGTAGAAGAACTTCATGCTCTCCAGATAGCCGATGAGCGCCTCCTGGGTGCCCGGCTCGACGTGCACCCAGGTCGTCGCGCCGTCGTCGACGAGATACAGCGCGTGCTCGATGTGGCCGTTCGCGGACAGCACGAGCGCCTCGGTGGCCTGCCCGGGCGGGAGTTCACTGACGTGCTGGGTGAGCAGCAGGTGCAGCCAGCTCAGCCGGTCCGCTCCCGAGACCGTGACGACCCCGCGGTGCGAAAGGTCGACGAAACCGGAGCCGTCCGCGAGCGCGCGCTGCTCGCGGAACAACTCGCCGTAGTGCGCGGCGACACCTTCGTCGGGGCTCTCGGCGGCGACGGCACCGGGCAGCGACAGAAGCGGGCTGGCTTTCGATTGACGCGGCATGGGATCAAGCCTACGACCGCTGACGCGGTCGCTTTACGCCCCGGAGGGGGCCGCTTCGGGGCTTCTGGGATCGGCGTGCGCCGGGCCGCTGCGGCGACGGGCTCTCGCCGGGCGGGGTCGTTGGCGGCCTCCCGGGCCGGCCGGGCCGTCTCCGCGGCCGCCGGGCGCTGTCGGCCCGGGCCGTTTCCCGGGGCGGCGCGCGCCGAGGGCGCACCGTTGCCGGTCGCCTCACGCCCCGGCCGGGCCGCCGCCGGCCTCAGGTCCCGGCCGGGCCGCGGTCCGGATCAGCCCGCGTCCGTGCCGGACCGCGGCCGCGCCGGACCCGTGCCCCGGTTCGGGGCGCTCCCGCGCCCGTCCTCCGCGGAGCGGCCCGCATCCGTACAGGCCCCGCACCGGCCGAAGATCGCGAAGTGTTTCATGTCCGTGTCGAAGCCGAACTTCGCGCGCAGCCGTTCCGTGAACTGCGCCGCCTCCGACAGATCGGCCTCGATCACCCCGGTGCAGTCGCGGCACACCAGGTGTATGTGGTGGTGCCGGTCCGCGAGGTGGTAGGTGGGGGCGCCGTGGCCGAGGTGGGCGTGGCTGACCAGGCCCAGTTCCTCCAGGAGCTCCAGGGTCCGGTAGACGGTGGAGATGTTGACCCCGCCCGCCGTCTTGCGGACCTCCGTGAGGATGTCGTCCGGCGTCGCGTGCTCCAGCCGGTCCACCGCCTCCAGGACGAGCTGGCGCTGCGGCGTCAGCCTGTAGCCGCGCTTGCGGATCTTGCTCTGCCAGTCCGTGTCCACCACGCCCCCAAGTCTAGGAGCGCCACGGCGTACGGGCGCCCCGCGCGCGGCCGGGGCGGGAGGTTCAGGAGGCGCGGGCCTCCTTCAGGTACCGCGCGAGCGCGGCGATCGCCGACGGGTTGCGGGGGCTCTCGACCAGGTCGACGTAGTCCAGGACGAAGATGCGGTCGTTCTTGACGGCGGAGACGTTCGCGAGCGGCGGGTACGACTTCAGGAACTGCTTCTTCTGCTCGGCGGTCACGTCCCCGTAGTTGTTGACGACGATGACCTCCGGGTCGCGGTCGACGACGGACTCCCAACTCACCTCCGTCCAGGAGTCCTTGAGGTCCTGCATCAGGTTCTCGCCGCCGGCCTTGGCGATGATGTCCTGCGGGGCACCGAACGCGCCGGAAGTGGTCGGCTTGTCCTGGCCGCTGTCGTAGAGGAAGACGCTCGGCCGCTTCCCGTCCCGGGGGAGGCCGGCCTGCGCGTCGGCGACCTGCTTCCTGAAGCCGGCGACGAGCTTGTTCGCGCGGTCCTCGACGTCGAAGACCTTCCCCAGGTTCTCCAGGTCGGTGTAGAGGGCCTCCAGCGGCGGCATCACGCCGCGCGAGGTGCCGGAGCCGCCGTTGCGGCAGGACTCGGTGAGCACATAGCTGTCCACGCCGATCTTCTTCAGCGCCTCGGGCGTGAAGTCCTTGCCCTCGCCGAAGCCGTAGTTCCAGCCGGCGAAGACCAGGTCGGCCTTCGCGTCGAGGACCAGCTCCTTGGTGATCTGCTGCTTGGACAGCCACGTGGCCCTGCGGTAGCCGTCGGCCCACGGCACGGGCCCGTCGGTGGTGCGGGCGGTGCGGTAGTCGGGGGCGACGTAGCCGGCCATGCGGTCCTCCAGGCCGAGCGCGAACATGATCTCGGCGATGCCGACGTCGTTGGTGACCACGCGCTGCGGGGCTTTGTCGAAGGTGTGCTTCGTGCCGCAGTTCTCGACGGTGACGGGGTAGTGGGCCGACGGCGCGGCCCCGGTGCGCTCGCCGCCGTCGGCGACCTTCGCGCCGCAGCCGGCGAGGGCACCGGCGGCGAGCAGGGCGAGCGCGATCCGGAAGGTACGGGCGGTACGGACGGTACGGGCGTTACGGGAACAGGCGGTGCGTACGGGCATGGGCGGCCTTGTCGTCGTGGTCAGGAGGCGGGCAGGCGGTCGAAGAGCAGACGCGGGGCACCGGTCTCGGGGTGCGGCACGCGGTGCGCCCGTACCCCGAAGACCTCGGCCAGCAGCTCCGCGGTGAGGACGTCCCCGGGCGGCCCGGAGGCCACGACGCGGCCGCCCGCGACGACGTACAGCACGTCGCAGTGCGCGGCCGCCAGATCCAGGTCGTGCAGCGCGGCCAGGACGGTCACGCCCGCGCCGCGCACCAGCGCGAGCACCTCCAACTGCTGGGCGATGTCGAGGTGGTTGGTGGGCTCGTCCAGGACCAGCACCCTCGGCTGCTGGGCGAGCGCGCGGGCGATGAGCACCCGCTGCTTCTCGCCGCCGGAGAGGGTGGGGAAGGCCCGCTCCGCGAGGTGGGCCGCGCCCACGCGGGCGAGCGCCTCGGCGCAGATCTCCGCGTCCCGTCCGCCGGCGCGCCCGGCGGCGCCCCGGTGCGGCAGCCGTCCCATGGCCACGACCTCGGCGGCCGTGAAACCGAACTCGCTCACCGACTCCTGCGGCAGCGCGGCGAGCCGCCGGGCGCCCTCGCGGGCGGAGAGCGCGTGCACGTCGTCACCGTCGAGCCGCACCACGCCCGCGGAGGGCCGCAGGGCGCGGTAGACGCAGCGCAGCAGCGTGGACTTGCCGCTGCCGTTCGGCCCGACGACGCCCACGAACTGCCCGCTGTCCGCCCGCAGTCGAACGTCCGCCACCAGACGGTTGCCGGCGATGTCGACACAGACACCGTCGAGGTCGACGCGCATCACGCACCCCCCAGCGCATGCCCGCGACGTCGCATCAGCAGGACGAAGCACGGTACGCCGACGACCGCCGTCACCACGCCCACGGGGAGTTCGACCGGGGCCAGGAGCAGCCGGGAGGCGATGTCGACCCATACCAGCAGGACCGCGCCCAGCAGGGGGGCGATCACCAGGAGCCTGCGGTGTCCCGCTCCGACGAGCATCCGTGTCACGTGCGGCACCACCAGCCCCACGAAACCGATCGCGCCGCTGACGGCGACCACGGCACCGGTGACGGCCGCCGCGACCGCGAACAGCGCGCGCCGCAGCCGCGCCGGGTCCACGCCCAGCGCGCTCGCCGTCTCGTCGCCCATGGCCAGCGCGTCCAGACCGGGCGCCACCCACAGCAGCCAGCCCGTCCCCGCCGCCACGGCCACCGCCGCGACCGGCAGGGACGCCCAGGTGGCGCCGCCCAGGCTGCCGAGCAGCCACATCATCGCCGAGCGGGCGGCCTCGCCCCGCTCGGCGAAGAAGACCATCAGGGTGGTGACGGCGGAGAAGCCGTAGTACATCGCGGAACCGGTCAGCACCAGCCGCAGCGGGGTCAGCCCCTGCGGGGTGCGCGCCGCCAGATAGACGAGCGCCATCGCGCCCAGCGCGGAGCTGAACGCGGCCGCGGACAGCGCCCACACGCCCAGCGAGGCCAGCGCGCCGAACAGCAGCACCGCGTTCGCGCCGATCGCGGCGCCGGAGGAGATGCCGAGGACGAACGGGTCGGCGAGCGCGTTGCGGACCATGGCCTGCAGGGCCACGCCGATCGCCGACAGTCCCGCGCCGACGGCGGCGGCCAGCAGGGCGCGCGGGAAGCGCAGTTCCCACACGATGGTGTAGGCGGACACCTCGCCCGGCGCGATCGTCCCGCCCGTCAGCCCCGCCCACAGATAGCGCAGGGTGCTCGCCCAGCCGATCCCGGCGGAGCCGAGGACGGCGCCGCAGACCACGGACAGCAGCAGGGCCGCGCCGAGAACGGCGGCCAGGGGCGCGACGGGCAGCCGCCGGGGCGGTGGACTGCCCCGCCCGCCGGGCGCGGTACGGGCGGGGGCCTGCTGTGTCGTCGCCACGAGAGCGTTTCGCCTTCGCCTCGGGCCGTCCCTACGTACCAGGAGCCGCCCGGGGAGCGAGCCGCCGGGCCTCCCCTCGCAGTCCACGGCGAGTTGTCAGGAGCTCACGCCGCCGTGGGTGATCGGGCTCGCGGGATCCCTGCGGGATCTCCGCCCACCGTTGCGGGTCAGCGCCGGACTTCGACCGGACTTCCCCCACGGGACGCTTCTTGCTGGTGGTGCTGGCGCGTCAGGCCTGTTCCGGGTTGTAGGGCGTGCCGTCCTCGCGGTAGAAGGCGACGCCGTCCGGCAGGTCCTCGGGCAGGTTGCGGGCCCACTCGGCGAGGTCGGCGACCTTCTTCAGGTGCGCCGACATGTACGGGCGCAGCGGCACCTCCGGGGTGGCCTTCTCGCCCACCCACATCAGATCGCCCTTGACGTAGCCGTACAGCCGCTTGCCGCCGGAGTACGGGCGGGCGACGTCGGTCCGCGCGACGGCGTCCGTCGCCAGGTCGATCTGCGGCTTCTGGTCGGCGAGCTCGCCGTACCAGACCTCGGCCACGCCCTGGTCGCGGACCATCACGACCTCGACCTTGCGGTCCTTGTCGATCCGCCAGTAGCCGCTCTCCGTCTCCAGCGGCCTGCCCGGCTTGCCCTCGGCGTCGAGCACCCAGCTGTGCGAGACGTACTCCAGGAAGTCCCGGCCGTCATGGCTGAAGACGACCTCCTGCCCGAAGTTGCACTTCTCGTCACCGGGGAAGTCGGCGACGCCGGCGCCCTCCCACCTGCCGAGGAGGAAGGCCAGGGGGACGAGGCTCGGATGGAGGTCGGACGGGATCTCGATCATGGGCTCAGACGATCTGTGGGAGTCGGGTGGCGGACGGCTGCCGGGGGCCCTTCACGGGCGCCTTCCGGTCAGCGCTGGCCCTGGTACAGCTTCTTCCAGGCCAGACCGGTGAAGGCGACGACGCCGACGACAACCAGGACCAGCAGGGCGGTGAAGACTGCCTCAAGCACGAGCGCGCTCCTCGGTCGGAAGTGAGGTGTTGTACGGACCGTGGCCGAGTCTAGTCGGCCGCGTCGGAGGCGGCTCTGTGAGGTTGACCGGGTCCGGGGTACGGGCCGGGTCCGGGCCCGTAGGGTGACCGCATGGCCAAGAAGCTGGTACTCAAGGTGACCGCCGGCGCGGACGCGCCCGAGCGGTGCTCGCAGGCGTTCACGGTGGCGGCCGTCGCCGTCGCGAGCGGGGTCGAGGTCTCGCTCTGGCTGACGGGCGAGTCGTCGTGGTTCGCGCTGCCGGGGCGGGCGGCGGAATTCGAGCTGCCGCACGCGGCGCCGCTGCCCGGTCTCATCGACGGCATCCTGGCCGGGGGCGGCACGATCACGGTGTGCACGCAGTGCGCGGCCCGCCGGGGCATCGAGGAGAAGGACCTCATCGAGGGCGCGCGCATCGCCGGCGCGCAGGTCTTCGTCAGCGAGGCCATGGCCGACGGCGTGCAGGCGCTCGTCTACTAGCCGCACCGGAACCCCGCTACGAGCGGTCCCAGAACCGCCCCCGCCCCCGGTACGGCGGCCGTTTGCCGTCCAGTTCGTCCCACCACTCGTCGGACTTCGGGTCCCCGGTGGGGTCGTCCCACCAGTGGTCGTCGGGGCCGCGCCGGTTCGCGACGATCGCGGCGGCGGGCGGGATGACCATGGCGGCCAGGCACATGGCCACGGCGGCCGGCACGGACCACAGCCGCACCACGGCCCAGGCCAGGACGAACAGCCCGATGCAGGTGCCCATCATGGCGAAGTACCAGTGGCGCCGCCGTGCGTACATACCTCCACGGTACGGCGGCACGGGCACGCCGCGAAGGCCTCGTCCGCGCGGTGTCCAACCCCTGCGGACGCGGCCCTCGCGGCGCCGGCCGCGAGCCGCCGGCCTCAGACCGCGATCGCGACCTCGGCCCGGCCGCCCCGCGTCGCGACGACCGTGCGGTCGGCGCTCGCGCCGGGCACCAGGGCGCGTACGGTCCAGGTGCCCTCGGCCGCGTAGAAGCGGAACTGTCCGGTCGCGGACGTGGGCACCTCGGCGGTGAACTCCCCGGTGGCGTCGAGGAGACGCACGTAACCGGCCACGGGCACGCCGTCGCGGGTCACCGAGCCCTGGATCGTGGTCTCACCGGACGTGGCGGACGAGGCGTCGGGGCCGCCGGCCTTTGCTCCACACATGAGCGGTTCCTGTCTGTGTTCGCGGGAGATGCGGGGGAGAGGTGTCAGTGGGCGCCGAGCTCGATCGGCACGCCGACGAGCGAGCCGTACTCGGTCCACGAGCCGTCGTAGTTGCGGACGTTGGCCTGCCCCAGCAGCTCGTGCAGCACGAACCAGGTGTGCGCGGAGCGCTCGCCGATACGGCAGTAGGCGATGGTGTCCTTGGCCAGGTCCACGCCCGCCGCCTCGTAGATCTCCCTCAGCTCGGCGTCCGACCTGAACGTGCCGTCGTCGTTGGCCGCCTTCGACCAGGGGATGTTGCGGGCGCTCGGCACGTGGCCGGGGCGCTGCGACTGCTCCTGCGGCAGGTGCGCCGGGGCGAGCAGCTTGCCGCTGAACTCGTCGGGGGAGCGCACGTCGACGAGGTTGAGGCTGCCGATCGCGGCGATCACGTCGTCGCGGAAGGCGCGGATGGAGGAGTCCTGCGGCTGCGCCCGGTACTCGGTGCGCGCCCGCTTGGGGACCTCGGCGACCAGGTCGCGGGAGTCCAGCTCCCACTTCTTGCGGCCGCCGTCGAGCAGCCGCACGTCCCGGTGCCCGTAGAGCTTGAAGTACCAGTACGCGTAGGCGGCGAACCAGTTGTTGTTGCCGCCGTAGAGGACGACCGTGTGGTCGTTGGCGATGCCCTTGTCCGACAGCAGCTTCTCGAAGCCCGCCTGGTCGACGAAGTCGCGGCGCACCGGGTCCTGCAGATCGCTCTTCCAGTCGATGCGGACGGCGTTCTTGATGTGGTTCTTGTCGTAGGCCGAGGTGTCCTCGTCGACCTCGACCAGTACGACGCTCGGGTCGTCGAGCCGGGCCTGGACCCAGTCGGCGTCCACCAGGACGTCACTGCGGCTCATGCTGTTCTCCTCCGGGGCGGTTTGGGGGTACCCCCACGCCCGTTCAGGGCTGTGGGGGAGCGCGGTGGCGCCTGCCACTGCGGGCGTACGGTGCCGCGCGGCGAACGGATCGGGGGCCTCGAACAGGCCGAGAGAAAGCGGGAGTTGCGACGGGGGAGGGGCGCGGGCGGGGTGCGCGCCCCGGGGACGGTTCCCCGTCAGGCGTGGCGACAGAGCATCGCGGCGACGCGGCACAGGTCGACTGCCCGCCGCCGTGTGAGGTCCGCCTGTCGCTTCATGCGTCCGATCGTAGGGAGGGGCGGGCGGGCGTGTCACCGGTGTGTCGTATGCCGGGACGGGATGGTCCGGTATGTGGGATGTAGGGCGCCATGCAAGGGTTTTCCGGGCGCGGCGGGGGTGGGGCGGTGCCGATAAGTCTGCGGTGCGGACGGGTTCGTCTCGGGGTGCGGACGGTTGGGGGGTGGTTCTGTCCCCTGGCCCGCCCCTTCCCGTAACCAGGGGGCAAGCCCCCTGGACCCCCGGACGGGGGCCCGGGGCGGAGCCCCGGTGTCGGGAAGCGGGGGTGCCCCCTCCGAACGCCGGCCGCAGGCGTCCCGCACCCGGTAACGCCCCCGCTTCCATACCCCGCAACGCCCCCGCCCCGGCGGTCAGTTGCCGCCGCCGGCCAGGCGTACGTTGTCGCCGCCCAGCGTTATGTCCACGCCGTCCGGCGTCGCCGCGACCTTCGTGACCGTGATCCCCCGGGGCAGCCCGGTGATCTTCCGGTCGAAGTCGATCTTCGAGCGGATCTTGTGCTCCACGCCGGGGAGGCCCTGCGCGGGGATCTCCTCGGCGCGCAGCCGGATCGTGTCGCCGTTCACGACGCTCACGCTGGAGACGACGCTGGGCTCGACAGTCTGACCCAGGAAGGACACCTTGCCGGTGACCTTCACCTTGTTGTCCCCGGCGGCCCCCTGGCCGCCCTTGCCGTCGCCGCCCGCGCCGCCGTAGCCGACGGAGACCGCCGGGTCGCCCGCCGCCTTGGTGAGGTCCGCGTACGACAGGTGCGCGGTGCCGGTGGCCTTCCGCGCGGTCGCGGAGGTGAAGCTGCTGTCGAACGCCACGTCGTTGAGGGTCGCGTCGAAGCGGGAGACCCGCACCGACTGGCCGCCCGCGCTCGCGGTGACGCCCTCCTTCAGCTTGACCTCCACCTCGTCGAGGCTGGAGTTCGCGACCTGCGTCAGGAACGGGAAGCCCTTGATCGAGACCTCGGGGGTACCCGAGAGGTTCTGACTGCTGCGGATCTTCTCGGCCGCCTTGTTCTCCGCGAAGTACACGGCGACCCGGTCGGCGGCCACGAACAGTCCGGCCAGTACCACCGCCACGATCAAGGTGGTCCGTATTGCACGCATGCGCTGTCTCGCTCCCCCAGGGTCCGGTGGGGCCCGCGGGGCCGCGGGCGTGCGGTCGAGCCTAACCGGACCGCCGCGGAAACCGGCCGGGCCGGGTCCGCCCCGGTTGAAGGAGCGGACCCGGCCCGGCCGGCGGAAGGACGGTTCAGACCAGGGCGCGGCCCAGGACGTACACGGCGGGGGCGGCCGCCGCGAGCGGCAGCGCGACGCCCGCCGTCATGTGCACGAAGCGCGAGGGGTAGTCGTAGCTCGCGACCCGCAGCCCGACGAGCGCGCACACGCCCGCCGCCACGCCCAGCAGCGAACCCCCGGCCGTACCGAGCCCGTTCGTGCCGGCGGCCGCCACACCCGCGCCCGCCGCCGCGAGCAGCGCGACCACGGGCGCCGCGACGGACGGCAGCGGCAGCGCCCGCGCCAGGACGGCCGCGGCCACCGCGGCCGCGCCGACCACGACGGCCTCGGGGGCCGCGGCCAGCTGCCCGGCCGCGATGACGGTGACCGCCGCCGAGGCGGCCGCCGCCGTCAGCCCGTAGAGCCGTTCGTCGGGCTCCGCGTGGCTGCGCAGCTGCAGCGCGATCACCAGCAGCACCCACACCCCGAGCGTGCCCATGAGCACGGTCGGCGCCTGGCCGCGGCCCGTGGCCAGCAGCCCGGCGTCGGCGGCCACGCCGCCCAGGAACGCCAGCGCGATGCCCTGCCGGGCGGGCCACATGCCGTTGAGGCGGAACCAGCCCGCGGCCGTCACCGCTTGCAGCAGCACCACCGGCACCGCCAGCGCCCACTGCCCCACGGACGCGCCGGCCGCGAGCAGCCCCGCGAGCACGGCCGTGATCAGCGCGGGCCGGAAACCGGGGGAGAGGATCTGCGGCCGGCCCTCCGCCCTGGCCTTCTCCGCCGCCGTCATCGGCCGCGCGGGAGCGGCCTCGCCCGCGGCGGCGACCTCGGGCAGGGCCGGGTCCGTCCGCGGCGGCTGAGCCACCGCCGCGGGCGCCACCGGCTCGTACGCGTACGCGGCGGGTGCCGGCGCGAAGTCCGCCTGCTGCGCCGGAGTCTGCGGCGCGGGCGGCTGCTGCCACGGAGTGCCCTGCGGAGGGCCCTGCGGCGCGGCCTGCTGGTGCTGCGCGTCCGCCGGGCCGGGCGCGGGGGACGCGGGCTGCTGCCAGGACTGGGTGTCCCAGGTCTGCGTCTGCCAGATCTGCGTCACCGGCTCCTGCTCGCCCCCCGGCCAGCCCTGCCCCCCGTGCGTCGGCCACGCGCTCGGCGTCTGCGGCTGCTGCGGATGCGGCTGCTGCGGGTGCCCGGCGTGCGGGCCCTGGGGGTGCGGTGTCTGCGGCGCGCCCCCGTAACCGCCGTAGGGGTCGTACGGCGGATACGGCTCCTGGCCCGGCCCCTCGTGCGGCTGTTCGTACGGCCCGTAACCGGCACCGGCCGCGGCACCCTGCGCGCCCTGTGCCCCTTGTTCGTAGCGCTGCGCCTCGTACGGGTCGTACGGATCGCGTGGTCCGTAGGCGTTGTGCGGCTGATTGCTCATCGTGGGCGGGGTCACCCTCCTGCGAAGGGCGGGAGCACCTCGACGGTGCCGCCCTCCGCGAGTCGAACCGTCGTGTGGTCGCGCGTGCCGACCGGGTCGCCGTCCACGAGGAAGGAGCAGCGCTGGAGCACCCGGGCGAACTCCGGCCGGGCCGCGTGCCGACGCCGCGCCGCTGCCAGCGCCTCCGCCAGCGTGCCCGCCGCGTACGGCTCCTCGGCCGTGCCGGCCGCGGCCTTCGCGGCGGCCCAGTAGCGGATCGTGCCCGCCGGCCCCCGCTGTTCCGGCAGGCCCCGGCCCCGTGCCGGGCCCGCGTCTCTCGTCGTCACGACGACCCCTTTCTGCAGCCCTGTCCGTCTGCGCACTCCATCATGACGGCTGCCGGCCCGTCGCCCGTCCCGCCCGGCAGAAACCCGAGGCCGTACGGCGGGGCGCTCGCATACTCTGCGATGTGTGTTGGTACGACTTCTCCGGGCGTATCTCAGGCCCTACCAAAGACCCATAGCGCTGATCGTGCTGCTGCAGCTCGTCCAGACGCTCGCCACGCTGTACCTGCCCACCCTCAACGCGGACATCATCGACGGCGGCGTCGTCCAGGGCGACACCGGCTACATCCTGCGCTACGGCGGCTTCATGCTCGCCGTGACCCTCGTCCAGATCGTCTGCGCGATCGGCGCCGTCTACTACGGTGCCCGCACCTCCATGGCCCTCGGCCGCGATCTGCGCGCCGCGGTCTTCGACCGCGTGCAGTCCTTCTCCGCACGGGAGATGGGCCGCTTCGGCGCCCCCTCCCTGATCACCCGTACCACCAACGACGTCCAGCAGATCCAGCTGCTGGTCCTCATGGCGTTCACGCTCATGGTCTCCGCGCCCATCATGTGCGTCGGCGGCATCGTGATGGCCCTCAACCAGGACGTGCCGCTCTCGGCCCTGCTCCTGGTGATCGTGCCCGTGCTCGGCACGGTCGTCTCGCTCATCGTGTGGCGGATGCGCCCGCTGTTCCGCAGCGCGCAGGAGCGCATCGACACCGTCAACCGCGTTCTGCGCGAGCAGATCGCCGGCATCCGCGTGATCCGCGCCTTCGTCCGCGACGCCCACGAGCGCGAGCGCTTCACCGGCGCCAACTCCGGCCTGATGGACATCTCGCTGCGGGCCGGCCGGCTGATGTCGCTGATGTTCCCGTCCGTGATGCTCGTGGTGAACCTCTCCTCCGTCGCCGTGGTCTGGTTCGGCGGGCACCGCATCGAGAGCGGCGCCATGGAGATCGGCGCGCTGACGGCCTTCCTCAGCTACCTCATGCAGATCCTGATGGCCGTCATGATGGCCACCTTCATGTTCATGATGGTGCCGCGCGCCGAGGTGTGCGCCGAGCGCGTGCAGGAGGTGCTGGCCACCGACACCAGCGTCGTGCCGCCCGCGAACCCGGTCACCGAACTGCGCCGCAGGGGCCGGCTGGAGCTGGAGGGCGTGGAGTTCCGCTACCCCGGCGCCGAGGAGCCCGTCCTCAAGGACGTCTCCCTGATCGCCCGCCCCGGCGAGACCACCGCCGTCATCGGCTCCACCGGCAGCGGCAAGTCCACGCTCCTCGGCCTCGTCCCGCGGCTGTTCGACGCGACCGCCGGCAGTGTCCGTGTCGACGACGTCGACGTGCGCGACGTCGACCCCGAGCTGATGTCGCGCGCCGTCGGTCTCGTCCCGCAGAAGCCGTACCTGTTCTCCGGCACCGTCGCCTCCAACCTCCGCTACGGGCGTCCCGACGCCACCGACGAGGAGCTGTGGCAGGCCCTGGAGACCGCGCAGGCCCGGGACTTCGTCGAGGCCATGGACGGCGGCCTGGAGGCGCCGATCGCGCAAGGGGGCTCCAATGTCTCCGGCGGCCAGCGGCAGCGGCTCGCCATCGCCCGCGCCCTGGTCCGCAAACCGGAGATCTACCTCTTCGACGACTCCTTCTCCGCGCTGGACTACGCCACCGACGCCCGGCTGCGCTCCGCCCTCTCCCGTGAGACGGGCGAGGCCACCGTCGTCATCGTCGCCCAGCGGGTGTCCACCATCCGCGACGCCGACCGCATCGTCGTCCTCGACGAGGGCCGCGTCGTCGGCACCGGCACCCACTCCGAACTGATGGCGACGAACGAGACCTACCGGGAGATCGTGCTCTCCCAGCTCACCGAGGAGGAAGCAGCGTGAGCTCCCCGGACAAGCCGCGACCGGGCGGCGCCCAGCGCAGGGGACCGGCGCCCGCGACCGGCATAGCGCGCTTCATGGGCGGCCAGCCCACCGAGAAGTCCATGGACTTCGGCGCCTCCAGCCGCCGGCTGCTGGCCACCCTGCGGCCCGAGCGGGCGATCGTCTCCGTCGCGGTCGCCCTGACCGTCGTCGCCGTGGCGCTCAGCGTCATCGGCCCCAAGATCCTCGGCCACGCCACCGACCTGATCTTCGCGGGTGTGGTCGGCCGCCGCTTCCCCGAGGGCGTCAGCAAGGCCCAGGCCGTCGAGAGCGTCCGCGCCCAGGGCAACGGACAACTCGCCGACCTGCTGAACTCGGTGGACTTCACCCCCGGCCGGGGCATCGACTTCGACGCCGTCGGCCAGGCGCTGCTGTGGGTGACGGTCATCTACCTGGCGGCCTCGCTGTGCCAGCTGATCCAGGCCCGGATCGCCACCTCGGTCGTGCAGCGCGCCGTCTTCCGGCTGCGCGAGCAGGTCGAGGCCAAGCTCGGCCGGCTGCCGCTGAGCTACTTCGACAAGCAGCAGCGCGGCGAGGTCCTCTCCCGCGCCACCAACGACATCGACAACATCCAGCAGAGCCTCCAGCAGACCCTCAGCCAGATCGTCACCTCGGTGCTCACCGTCGTCGGCGTGCTCGCGATGATGTTCTGGATCTCCTGGCTGCTGGCGCTCGTCGCGCTGGTCACCGTGCCCGTGTCGGTGATCGTCGCGACGCGGATCGGCAAGCGGGCGCAGCCGCAGTTCGTCGCGCAGTGGAAGAGCACCGGCACCCTCAACGCGCACGTCGAGGAGATGTACACCGGGCACTCACTGGTGAAGGTCTTCGGCCGGCAGAAGGAGTCCGCAGAAACCTTCCGCGAGGAGAACGAGGCGCTCTACCAGGCCGCGTTCAAGGCGCAGTTCATCTCCGGGATCATCCAGCCCGCGATGATGTTCATCGGCAACCTCAACTATGTGCTCGTCGCCGTCGTCGGCGGGCTGCGGGTCGCCAGCGGCGCGCTGTCCATCGGTGACGTGCAGGCGTTCGTCCAGTACTCGCGCCAGTTCAGCCAGCCGCTGACCCAGGTCGCCTCCATGGCCAACATGGTGCAGTCCGGGGTCGCCTCCGCCGAGCGGGTCTTCGAGCTCCTCGACGCCGAGGAGCAGAGCCCGGACGCCGAGCGCGCGCCGCGCCCGGAGCGGGTGCGCGGCCAGGTCTCCTTCGAGAAGGTCTCCTTCCGCTACGAGCCCGACAAGCCGCTCATCGAGGACCTGTCGCTGACCGTGTCCCCCGGGCAGACCGTGGCCATCGTCGGCCCGACCGGTGCCGGGAAGACCACGCTCGTCAACCTCCTCATGCGCTTCTACGAGGTGGGCGGCGGCCGGATCACCCTGGACGGCGTCGACACCGCCGCGATGTCCCGCGAGGACCTGCGTGCCAACATCGGCATGGTGCTGCAGGACACCTGGCTGTTCGGCGGCACGATCGCCGAGAACATCGCCTATGGCGCGAATGAAGGGGCGTCGCGAAGCGACTCCGGCAAGGGTGGTGGTGGGCGACGGGTGGGCGCCTCCATGGACAAGATCGTGGAGGCGGCGAGGGCCACGCACGTCGACCGGTTCGTACGGACCCTGCCCGACGGCTACGACACCGTCATCGACGAGGAGGGCTCCAACGTCAGTGTCGGCGAGAAGCAGCTGATCACCATCGCGCGGGCGTTCCTCGCGGAACCGGCGATCCTCATCCTGGACGAGGCGACCAGCTCCGTCGACACCCGCACCGAGGTGCTCATCCAGCACGCGATGGCCCAACTGCGCACCGGACGCACGAGTTTCGTGATCGCGCACCGGCTGTCGACCATCCGCGACGCGGACGTCATCCTCGTCATGGAGTCGGGCCGCATCGTCGAACAGGGCACGCACGAGAGCCTGCTGGCGGCGGACGGCGCCTACGCCCGCCTGTACGAGGCCCAGTTCGCGGAACCGGTCGCGGAGGTGTAGCGGAAGGAGGGGCGGCGTCAGCCGCCACAACCGCAGGAGCGGCGGACGACCAGCGCCGACGGGAACAGCTTGAGCCGTTCCCGTCGGGAGCCCGCCACCCGCAGACCGTCGTCGAGGACCAGGTCCACCGCCGAACGGGCCATCGCCTGCCGGTCGGAGGCGACCGTGGTCAGCGGCGGATCGGTCAGCGCGGCCTCCTTGACGTCGTCGAAGCCGGCCACCGCCAGCTCGCCGGGGACGTCGATACGCAGCTCGCGGGCCGCCCGCAGCACACCGATGGCCTGGTCGTCGGTCGCGCACACGATCGCGGGCGGCCGGTCGGGCCCCGACAGCAGGCCGAGGGCGACCCGGTAGGCCTCGTAGCGGTTGTAGGGGGCGGGGAAGAGCCGGCCCTCCGTCGGGCGGCCCGCCTCGCGCATCGCACGGCGCCAGCCCTCGACGTGGTCGGTGACCGGGTCGCCGACCGTGGGGGTCCGCTCGGTGCCGCCGAGACAGGCCACGTACGGGTGGCCGTGTTCCAGCAGATGCCGGGTGGCGAGCTGGGCGCCGCCGATGTCGTCGGTGACCACGGCCACGTCGTCGATCGCGTCCGGCCGGCGGTGCATCAGCACCACCCGGGCGTCCCACGCGTCGATCTCTGTCGCGGCGTGCTCACTGGGGCCCTGGCTGATGAGGATGAGACCGGAGACTCGCATCCCCAAAAAGGCCCGCAAATAGTGCACTTCACGCTCGTCGAGATAGTCCGAGTTCCCGACGAGGACCATCTTCCCGCGCTCGGCCGCGGCCTGCTCCACCGCGTGCGCCATCTCCGCGAAGAAGGGCTGCCGCGCGTCCGGGACGATCAGGCCTATGAGGTCGGTACGGCGCGAGGCCATGGCCTGCGCGACCCGGTCCGGGCGGTAACCCAGCTCCTTGATCGCGGCGAGGACGCGCTCACGCGTCGCCGGGGCCACCGGCCTCGGCCCGTTGTTGATGACATAGCTGACCACCGCGGTCGACGTCCCCGCCAGCCTTGCCACATCGTCCCGCGTCACCTTGGCCACGCGCGAAGTCTACGCGGGCCCGCTCAGCGCTTGGCCGGTCGGACGGCCTGTGCTTCCGGGGCTTTCGCCCCTTCCGGACGGGGCAGCGGATCCGCCCCCTCGACGGGATCCTGCCCGGGGTTCTCCGGCCTCTCGGGTGTCGCCGGCTTCTCGGGCCTCTCCGACCTCTCCGACTTCTCCGACTTCTCGGGCTTCTCCGGCAGGACGAAGCGGTAGCCGACGTTGCGCACGGTGCCGATGAGCGACTCGTGCTCCGGGCCGAGCTTCGCGCGCAGCCGGCGGACATGCACGTCCACCGTGCGCGTCCCGCCGAAGTAGTCGTAGCCCCACACCTCCTGGAGCAGCTGCGCCCGCGTGAAGACCCGGCCCGGGTGCTGGGCCAGATACTTCAGCAGCTCGAACTCCTTGAACGTCAGGTCCAGCACACGGCCCTTGAGCTTCGCGCTGTACGTCGCCTCGTCCACGGACAGATCACCCGTGCGGATCTCCATGGGGCTGTCGTCCATGACGATCTGCTGCCGGCCCATCGCCAGCCGCAGCCGGGCCTCGACCTCCGCCGGACCCGCGGTGTCCAGCAGCACGTCGTCGACGCCCCAGTCCGCGGTGACGGCCGCCAGACCGCCCTCCGTGACGACCAGGATCAGCGGACAGCCCGGCCCGGTGGAGCGCAACAGCTGGCAGAGGCTGCGCACATGGGGAAGATCACGGCGGCCGTCGATCAGTATGACGTCGGCCCCGGGGGTGTCCACCAGGGCCGGGCCCTCGGCGGGAGCCACCCGCACGCTGTGCAGCAGCAGGCCGAGTGCCGGAAGCACTTCGGTCGACGGCTGGAGGGCGTTGGTCAGGAGCAGCAGAGAACTCATCGGCCGCCCCCCGTCTGTTCCGTACGGTCCTCGCGGACCCGCGTGCTTCGCTCGCCCATGACGTCGGTTCCTCCTCGGTCCCTGCGAAGGGGGCACCTGCGGCACTGCCTCAAGTTGCGGTTGCGCGTCCCCGCGCCGCGGAGCGCACGTGCGCTCACCCGCGCTCTGGCGCGGCCGAATGCACAAAAGGACCCGGGGGCTACTCTGCCCGGATCCTCTCTGCCCAGCAGAATAACCCACATGACTTTCGGAGGTACGGACGATTTTGCACGACCTTGTGTTTCGTCGATCACTTCGAGTGGTCGTCGCGGTGCGCTCTTGACGGACGACGGGGTGCGGGTGGAAGCGGCGTACGAGCCGTACGCGCCCGGAGCCGCCGCCGGATCCCCTGCCGGATCCGCCGCCTCCGAAGGCCGTGCCGAGGGCTGCTCCGAAGAGTGCCCCGAAGGCCGCACCGAGGCCCGCTCCCAGGACTGTCGCAGGGCTTCCGCCGAAGGTCCGCCGCCCGCGACGCTCGTGCCGCCCGCGATCGTCCTCGCGCACGGCTTCAGCGGTGCCTACGACCGGCCCGCCGTGCGCCGCGCCGCCCGCGTCTTCGCCCGGCACGCGGCCGTGGTCACCTTCTCCTTCCGGGGGCACGGCGGCTCCGGCGGCCGCTCCACGGTCGGCGACCGCGAGGTACTCGATCTCGCGGCGGCCGTGCGGTGGGCGAGAGCGCTCGGACACCGGCGGGTGACCACCGTCGGCTTCTCGATGGGCGGTTCGGTCGCCCTGCGGCACGCGGCGCTGTACGCGCGGGCGTACCCGGGCCCGTACCCGGCGCCCGACGGCTCCGCCGCGACGGCAGGGCGCGCGTTGCGCGAGGGGTGCGCGCCCGAGGGCGCGCATGCCGATGCCGTGGTGTCCGTCAGCGCCCCCGCGCGCTGGTTCTACCGGGGAACGGCCCCGATGCGCAGGCTGCACTGGGCGGTCACCCGCCCCACGGGCCGGCTCGTCACCCGCTACGGCCTGCGCACCCGCATCCACCCGCACGACTGGGACCCGGTACCGCTCTCCCCGGTCGAAGCGGTCCCGCTGATCGCCCCCCGCCCCCTGCTGATCGTCCACGGCGACCGCGACGGCTACTTCCCCCTCGATCACCCCCACATGCTCGCCGCCGCCGGCGACCCCACAGCGACGGAACTGTGGATCGAGCGAGGCTTCGGCCATGCGGAATCCGCCGCGGACGAGCGGCTGTTGACGCGGATCGCCGCGTGGGCGGCGGGGCGGGGTTAGGGGCGGCCCGGACCGGACGGGCACCGGGCGACCCGGCGGGCCGAGGGGCGCCCGCCGCGTCGTGCCGGGCGGCGGCCTGCCCGCGCGGTCCGGCTCCGGCTCGCGGCGCCGCCGCCCCTCCCGGGGGACGCGGACGGTTCCCCCGGGCCTGGACCCGGCCCGGCCGGGCTTCCCGCTGACGTACGAGTGTCCCCCGGCGGAGGCCGCCTGGCGTCGGCCTGTCCGCAGTGTCCCGGGCTCTCGCCCGCACGCTGGTCCGGGCGCGATGACCGGGCGTGCGGGCCGGGGGCGTATGGCCGCCCGCTGCCGGCGTGGCCCGTGCGGTCCGGCTCCGGCTCGCGGGGCGGGCCCGTCGCCCTCGCCTGCACCGGGCGGTCTCGGGTGCGCCGCGCCGGGCGGCCGGCGGGCCGAGGGGTGCCGGCCGTTGTCGGCGACCTGCCCGCGCAGACCGGCTCCGGCTCGCGGCGCCGCCCCTCCCGGGGACCCGGGCCCGTGGGAACCCGTCGGGTTCTGTCGGGGTTCTCAGCGCTCCCTCAGACGGTTCTCATCTACGCGCCGCACAGTCGGAGCCATGACCGACAGCATCCGCCGCGACGGCGCTCAGGACCCCCAGCAGCACCAGCAGCAGCACTACGGCTACCCGGAGCCCCCGGCGTACGCCCCGCAGCAGCCGGTCACCACGGCCAACGGTGTCACCGTGTGGCCGGGCGGCGGCACCGGATACGCGGCCTTCGCCGCCGAACCGGCCGGGTCCGGTGGGCCCGGCGGTCCCGTCGGACCCGGCGACGGCGGCGCCGACGGCGGGCACCGTGCCCCGCGCGGCCGGCGGCCCGGCGTGCTCGTCGCCGCCTGCGCGCTCGTCGCGGCTCTGGTCGGCGGCGGTTCCGCCGCACTCGTCAGCAATGCCGTCGGCGGTTCGGACGGCGGCAGCCACTCCACGCCCGTGCAGAACGCCTCGGTCAAGAGCGGCGGTGTCTCCGCCGTCGCCCAGGCGGTCATGCCCAGCATCGTCGAGATCAAGGCGAGCACCCCCTCGGGCGGTTCCACCGGCTCCGGCGTGATCGTCACCAGTGACGGCGAGATCGTCACCAACAACCACGTGGTCGCCGGCGCCGACTCGGTGAAGGTCAACTTCAGTGACGGCAGCAGCAAGACCGCCAAGGTCGTCGGCACCGACCCGGACAAGGACCTCGCCCTGATCAAGGTGGAGGGCGCGAAGGGCCTGAAGGCCGCGACCCTCGGCGACTCCGGCAAGCTCCGCGTCGGCGACCAGGTCGTCGCCATCGGCTCCCCGGAGGGTCTGACCGGCACCGTCACCAGCGGCATCGTCTCCGCTCTCAACCGCGACGTGACCGTCTCCAAGGAGCAGGGCGGCGGCCAGGGCCGGCAGCGCGGCGGCGGGGGTCTGCCGCAGTGGCCCTTCGAGTTCGGCGGCAACCAGTACAACGGCGACACCGGCTCGTCCAAGACCACCTACAAGGCCATCCAGACCGACGCCTCGCTCAACCCCGGCAACTCCGGCGGCGCCCTGATCAACATGAACGGTGAGATCATCGGCATCAACTCCGCGATGTACGCGCCGAGTTCGGCCTCCGGCGGTTCCGACTCCGCGGGCAGTGTCGGCCTGGGCTTCGCGATCCCCGTGAACACGGTCAAGGCGGACCTGGCCAAGCTGCGGGCCGGCGGCAGCGGCGGCGGCAACGTCTGAGCGGGCCGGAGGGAGCGATCCGGGGTGATGTCAGGGGCACCCCGGCACGGTTTCCGGGATCACCCGGATCCGGCACGGCCCCGCACCGTGCGAGGCTGGAGCCCGTCAGCCCGCAGTTGTGACCCCCGTGAGGTAACGCGATGAGCCCCGCCGAGCACGGCGACACTCCCGCCCGCATCCTGGTCGTGGACGACGAGCCCGCCGTCCGGGAGGCCCTGCGCCGCAGTCTCGCCTTCGAGGGCTATGCCACCGAGCTGGCCGTCGACGGCCTCGACGCCCTCGCCAAGGTCCCCTCCTTCGATCCCGAGCTGATCGTCCTCGATGTGCTGATGCCCCGTATGGACGGGCTGACCGCCGCCCGCCGCCTGCGCGCCCAGGGCGTCACCGTGCCGATCCTCATGCTCACCGCCCGCGACACCGTCGGCGACCGCGTCACCGGCCTCGACGCCGGCGCCGACGACTATCTGGTCAAGCCCTTCGAGCTGGACGAGCTCCTGGCCCGTATCCGCGCCCTGCTGCGCCGCAGCTCCTACGCGGCCGCCGCGGGCCGGGTCCCCGCCGACGAGCATGTGCTCTCCTTCGCGGATCTGCGCATGGACCTCGACACCCGGGAGGTCGTGCGCGGCAGCAGGCCGGTGGAGCTCACCCGTACCGAGTTCACGCTGCTGGAGCTGTTCCTCAGCCATCCCCGCCAGGTGCTCACCCGCGAGCAGATCCTCAAGACCGTGTGGGGCTTCGAGTTCGAGCCGTCCTCCAACTCCCTCGACGTGTATGTGATGTATCTGCGCCGCAAGACCGAGGCGGGCGGCGAGCGCCGGCTCGTGCACACGGTGCGCGGCGTCGGCTATGTCCTGCGGGACGGCGGCAGCGAATGATCACCCGGTTCCGGCGGCTGCCGCTGCGCTCCCGCCTCGCCCTGCTGACGGCGGCGGCCGTCGCGGTCGCGGTCGCGGCGGCGGCGGGCGCGTGCTGGCTGGTGACCCGGCAGGAGCTCGGCAACCAGCGGGACACCACGCTCAGCAATGTGTCGGCCGACGCCTCGACGGTGCGCGGCTATCTGCGCAACTGCGGGGCCGCCCCGGGCGGCCAGGAGGGGCTGTTCCGTCCGTACACGGTGCAGATCATCACGGCCGAGGGCGTCGTGTGCACGACGCTCGGGCCCGCGCCCCTGGAGGTCCACACCTCCGATCTCGCGGTCGCCCAGGGCCGCGCGGAGCTGACCCTGCACGACGCGCGGACCTCGGGCGGCACGGAGATGCGGGTGGCCACCAAGCCCGGCCCCGTGCCCGGCACCGCCGTCTCCATCGCCCAGCCGCTCAGCGAGATCGACAAGCCGCTCGGCTCGCTCGCCGTCGTCCTCGCCCTCACCGCCGGCGTCGGCGTCCTCGGCGCCGCGACCGCGGGCCTGGGGGTCGCCCGCGCGGGCCTGCGGCCCGTCGACCGGCTCACCGGCGCCGTCGAGCACATCGCGCGCACCGAGGACCTGGCCGTGCGCATCCCCGTCGAGGGCGAGGACGAGATCGCCCGGCTCTCCCGCTCGTTCAACTCCATGACCGCCGCCCTGGCCTCCTCGCGCGACCGGCAGCAGCAGCTCATCGCCGACGCCGGCCACGAGCTGCGCACTCCGCTGACCTCGCTGCGCACCAATATCGACCTGCTGGTGCGCAGCGAGGAGACCGGGCGGGCGATCCCGCCGGAGGACCGCAAGGCGCTGCTGGCGAGCGTGCGGGCGCAGATGGCGGAACTCGCGGCGCTCATCGGCGATCTGCAGGAGCTCTCCCGCCCGGACTCCGCGCCCGGCAGCGGCCCGGTGCAGGTCATAGCCCTGCACGAGGCCGTCGAGCGCGCGGTGGAGCGGGCCCGGCTGCGCGGCGCCGGGCTCACCTTCGACGTGCGGCTGGAGAGCTGGTACGTACGCGCCGAACCGGCCGCCCTGGAGCGGGCGGTGGTCAACCTCCTGGACAACGCGGTCAAGTTCAGCCCGCCCGGCGGCACCGTGGAAGTGGCCATGAAGGACGGCGAGTTGACGGTGCGCGACCACGGTCCGGGCATTCCGCCGGAGGAGCTGCCGCATGTCTTCGACCGGTTCTGGCGCTCGCCGTCGGCGCGCAGCCTGCCGGGCAGCGGGCTGGGGCTGTCGATCGTGGCCCGTACGGTCCAACAGGCGGGCGGTGAGGTCGCGTTGCGCTCGGCGGAAGGAGGCGGAACCATTGCTTCCGTGCGGTTGCCGGGGGCGCCGGTGGAGCCACCGTCGCTCGCGTGAGGCAGGCGGGCGGGATGGGTCCCGAGGTGCAAGTGATCGGTTTCGAACAGCCGTCAATACTCGCACTATCACCGCTATTTCAGGTTCTTGGCGGACACTTCACCCCACTGCGGCCGACCTCGTGATCTAGCGTGCCTTCATGGCACGTGCGCGAAGAATCCCGGCAAGTCGGCAGAACCGTGACGACCACGCGACCGTGGTCCCGCGGAGGCCGGTCCGCTGAGCGGCCGCCCCGCCGGCCTCAGGCCGCCAGGTGCACCCGGCCGGACCGCGGCCCCAGCTCGCACCACAGCAGCTTGCCGCGCAGCGCCGGCCCGGCCAGCGACCCCCCGAAGGTGAAACTGCCCCACGCGTCCGCGCACAGACACACCAACTGCAGCCCGCCCCCGGCCAGTCCGTCCGCGCCCGCCTCCGCGCCCGCCTCCGCACCGGGCGCGGAGCCGGCCCCCCGGCACGGGGGAGTGTCGAACGGGGCGGGCACCGAAGGATCGGTGTCCCACACGCTGATGCGCAGCCGCTCCCGGGGCAGCTCGCGCACCCGCACCTCGACCGGCCCGTCGGAATAGCGATAGGAATGAGTCACCATCTCGTTCGTCAACAGCACGGCGTCGTCGGCGCGTTCCGTCACATCATGGCTTTCGAGCACACCACGCAGCATGACGCGGGCGATCCGCGCCGAGCGCGGATCGTGCGGCAGATTGAGCGTGTACGACCAGGGGTGGTCCGGAGGTGGGGTCGCCATGCACGGCTCCTCGGTGGGACGGTCCTCGCGTGGGGACGGCTTGGCTGGCACCGTAGGGCGTGCGTGCATGTAGATTCATGCCGGTCCTGTCAAATACTTGAGATATGCGCTCGTGTGGGTGACCGGCCCCGCCGGGGCGGCCGGCCGGGTTCAGGGCGAGGAGGCGGGATGGTGTCGAGGCCGGCTCCAACAGCGCGGCGGCAGCGGCTCGGTGCGGAGCTGCGCAGGCTCCGCGAGCGCGCCGGACTCTCGGCGACCGAGGCGAGCCGGATCGTCGGCGCCAGCCAGGCCCAGATCAGCAATGTCGAAGTGGGCCGCTTCGGCGCGAGCCCCGAGCGGGTGCGCGCCTGGGCGCGCCACTACGACTGCGGTGATGCCGCCCTCGTCGAGGGCCTCGTCGCGCTGGCCGCCGAACGGCGGCGCGGCTGGTGGGAGGAGTACCGCCAGGTGCTCAGCGCGGCCCACCTGGACCTCGCGGAACTGGAGCACCACGCCGTGAGCCTGCGCGCCGCCTGCACCGCGCACATCCCCGGACTGCTGCAGACCGCCGAGCACGCCCGCGAGGTCTTCCGCCACGGCATCACGGAGCTCTCCCCGCCCGAGGTCGAGCACCGGGTCGCGTACCGCGTCCGGCGGCAGGCGATCCTCTACCGCGACAACCCCACCCCGTACCGGGCGATCGTCCACGAGGCCGCGCTGCGCATGAAGTTCGGCGGACCGGAGGTGACGCGGCATCAGCTGGAGCACATCGCCGCAATGAGCGAGCACGACCACGTCACCGTCCTCGTCATCCCCTTCGACGCCGGCGCCTACCCCGGCTCCGGCCAGTCGATCTGCTACGCGCGCGGGCCGGTCACCCAGCTCGACACGGTTCATCTCGACCAGGCGCACGGTGCGGTGATGCTGGACACGGAGGACCGGCTGGCGCAGTACCGGATGCTGCTCGACCGGATGGAGAGCGCGGCACTGGGGGAGAAGGAGTCGCGCGACTTCGTACGGGAGATCGCGCGGGACGTGTGACCTGCGGTCCGCGCCGGCGGGCACGAGTCGCCCGGTATCCGGGCGCGGGACGCTCCCCAGGGCGTGTGTTGCCTTCCGGCAGGGCCGGCGCGGCGGGGCTTCCGGGCGCAGGGGCCGACGGGGTTGGCCCTGTGACGGCCGCGCGGGCCGGTGCCCGTGGGTGGGTCGTTCCTGGCGTGCCGAGAGGGACAACGCCCGGCCGGTCCGGGCGGTGGGTCGGCCTCGCGGGTGGCCCCGGGCGGTGCGGGCCGCTGCCCGGGGGCAGACCGGTGCCGGGGGCGCCACGCCCGGCCGCTCCGGCGCGGCGGCCGGTCTCGCGGGTGGTCCGCCTCGCAGGGCCGGTGGGCCGGACTCCGCGCGGGTCCCGGGCGCGTGCCCGGGTGCGCGGGGGACGCCGCGCCCTGCCGGACCGGCCTCGCAGCCGGTTCCTGGCGGCGGCGCCCGCGTCGGCCCCCGGCGTGCCGCCCGCGCCCGTACCCCTTCACTCCCGGCCGTCCTCCCCCAGGCCCGCCTCCTCCAGGTCCAGCGTGCGCTGGAGGCGGCGGCGTGTCGTGCCGCTGATGCGGTTCGCCTCGTAGAGGCGCTGGAGTTCGGCGGACTCCGCCGCTATCAGGGTGCGGCGCAGGTCGCGGTAGGCGTCGGACCAGCTCCCGGCGGGTTCGGCCGCGTCGGCCGACTCGGCTTCCGCCTGCCGGGCCAGCAGGTGGCGGCGGGCCTGTTCCACCGCGACCTCGGGGACGGCCTCCAGGTCGGCCAACTGCTCCAGTTCGGCGAGCGCCGCCCGCGCCAGTCCCGCCCGCGCGGCGGTCTCCTCGCGGGCGGTGTGCTCCGGTTCCAGCGCGATGCCCGAGCGGCGCACCACCGGAGCCAGCGTGAAGCCCTGCACGACCAGGGTGAGGACGACAACGCCCGTGGTGAGCATCAGGATCAGCGGCCGGTGCGGCAGCGGCTCGCCCGCGTCCGTGGTGAGCGGTACCGACAGTGCCGCCGCCAGCGGCATCACCCCGCGCGTCCCCGCCCACGACATCACCGCCGGTATCCGCCACGACACCCGCGCCGCCCCCCGCCGCTGCTGCACCAGCGCCGACAGCGGGAACACCCACAGCAGCCGTACGGCCACCACCGTGCCCGCGACCAGTGGCACCCACACCGGCCACCCCCGCTCGTCCCGGGCCAACTCGCGTATCAGCAGCGGCAGTTCGAGCCCTATGATCGCGAACACCACGCTCTCCAGCAGGAAGACCACGGTCCCGTACACCGCGTGCACCTGCAGCCGGACCGGCGCGCTGCCCAGCCGGTGGCCCGTACTGCCCAGCACCACCCCCGCGACGACGACCGCCGTCACCCCGGAGGTGCGCAGGTCCTCGGCGAGCACGTACGCCGCGTACGGGGTGACGAGCGCGACGACGGTCTCCAGCACCGGGTCCTCGGTACGCCGCCGCAGCAGCGTCACCAGCCAGGCCACCGCGCCGCCCACCACGGCCCCGCCCCCGCCCAGCAGCACGAACTGTCCCGCCGCGGCGGGCGCGGACACCGCCCCGGCGGTCACGGCGGTGCCCACCGCGACCTTGAACAGCACCAGGCTCGTCGCGTCGTTGAACAGGCTCTCCGCCTGCACCATGGTCTGGATCCGCGGCGGCAGCGCCAGCCGCCGCCCGAGCGCGGTCACGGCCACCGGGTCCGTACTGGCCAGCACCGCGCCCAGGACGAACGCCGCCGCCGGCGACAGCGGAGTCACCGCCGCCGCCACGGCCCCCACCGCGGCCGCCGACGCCAGCACCAGTCCGAACGCGAGCACGGTCACCGGCCGCCACACCGCGCGCAGTTCGCGCCACGGGATCTCCTCGGCCGAGGCGAACAGCAGCGGCGGCAGCACCACCACGCTGATCACCTGCGGGGATATGCGGATGTCCGGCACCCCGGGCGCGAGGCCCGCCACGAGCCCGGCCACCACCAGCAACGAGGGCGCCGGCAGCCGCCAGTGCCGCGCCCCGGTCGCCACCGCCGTCGCCAGGGCGACGAGCAGCAGCACAATGGTCAGCCCGGTCATACGGAAGCCCCCCGTTTCCAGCGGCTGTTGACCCTCTCGACGCCGCGCCGCCGACCAGACTTCCCGGCACTCCGCAAGCGATCCTAACGACACCCTCACACCCGGGACCGGTGATCGGGACGGCTGGTTTCCGCCGCCGCCCGGGCACCGTACGGGTGAACCTGCCCCGGCCGTCCCTTCGAACAGCGGGGCGGCGGGTAGGTGTCCGGTGTTCCCGCTGTCCCGAGTCCAGGAGAGGTGAGTGGACATGGCAGGCACCGACGACCTGGGAAGCCTGTTCGGCCGGCTGCTGGGCGCCGGCGAGGGCGGTGCGGGCGGGCTGCTGGCGGCCCTGCTCTCCACGCTGGGGGATGCCGGGCAGGGCGGCGGCAATCCGCTCCTCGCGCTCATCGACTCGCTCGGCGAGGGCGGCCTGGGCGAGCAGACCCGCTCCTGGGTCGCCACCGGCGACAACCAGCCCGTGACCGGCGCGCAGATCGCCCAGGCCCTGCCCTACCAGGAGCTGGATCTCGTCGCGCGCAAGGCGGGCGTCTCCCCGGAGGAGGCCGCCGACCAGCTGGCCGTCGCCATTCCGCAGGCCGTCGACCGGCTCACGCCGGACGGCCGGATGCCCCAGGGTTCGCTGGAGGACCTCATCCAGCAGCGTCTCTGAACAGCGCTCGCTCCGAGACGGGGAAGGCCCCGCCGGACGGTCCGGCGGGGCCTCGTACGCCGCCGTGCGGCACTACTTCTTGTTGATCACCGCGATGCGGTCCGCCTTCGGCGGGGCCAGCGGCGACCCGGGCCTGGAGTGCGCCTGCAAGTAGGCGACGAGCGCGTCCAGGTCGGACGGGCCCATCTTCTTGTTCCTGCCCTCCTTGAACACCGGGAAGCCGTCGCCGCCGCCCGCCATGAACTCGTTCGCGGCGACGCGATAGGTCCTCGCCGGGTCGATCGGGGCGCCGTCGAGCTTCACCGAGCCGGTGACCAGCCGGTCCGCGCCCTTGCGGCTCCAGTCCAGGGTGTAGGTCAGGCCCTTGCTGATCTGGAGGATCTTCGGCTCCGCCTCGTTCGACCCGCTCACCTGCTGCCGCAGCACGGTCAGCACCTGCTCGCCGGTGAGGTCGAAGGACGTCATGAGGTTCGTGAACGGCTGGACGGTGAAGGCCTCGCCGTAGGTGACGACCCCGTCGCCCTCACCGCCCGAGGCCTTGTAGACCAGGTCGGAGCGGATGCCTCCGGGGTTCATGAACGCGATCTGCGCGCCGCCCTTGTCGGCGGGGGCGAGCGCCTCCAACTGGGCGTCGGCGATCAGGTCACCGAGCGGTTTCTCCCAGCTCTCCGAGCCGCGCCCGTTGATGTCGGCGCTGATCCAGCCCACGGGCCGGCCGGCCACCGGCGCGGCGAGCTTCTTCCAGTGCTCGATGAGCCGCGTCATGTCCGCGGCCCTGGCCCGGTCGCGGTTCACGACGCGGTTGACGGCCTTGGGGCTCTTGGCGGCGGTGCGCACGATGTCCTTGGTGCGCAGGTCGTAGGTGAGCGTGGTGTCCGTGTAGAGCCGGCCGAAGGAGGCGGCGGAGGTCACCGTGCGGGGGGCGCCCGAGGGGTCGGGGACGGTGCACGTGTACGCCTGGTGCGTGTGCCCGGTGACGAGCGCGTCGACCTTCGGCGTCACGTTCTTGGCGATGTCGACGATGCGGCCGGAGATCCCGGCCCCGGGGCCCGGGCTGTCGCAGTTGTAGTTGTACGCGCCGGAGGCCGGCATTCCGCCCTCGTGGAGGAGTGCGACGACCGACTTCACGCCCTGCCGGTCGAGTTCGGCCGCGTACTTGTTGATCGTCTCGACCTCGTCGGCGAACTTCAGGCCCTTGACGCCCTCGGCCGTGGTGACGTTCGGGGTGTCCTTCGTCGTCACCCCGATGAAGCCGATCTTCACCGGGCCGCGCTTCCAGACGGTGTAGGGCTTCAGGATCGGCTTGCCGGTCTTCTCGTCCAGGACGTTCGCCGCCAGGTACGGGAAGCCGGCGCCCCGGAACCGCTTGCCCTTCTCGGCGCAGCCGTCCTTCGGGTGGCAGCCGCCGTTCTGCTTGCGCAGCAGCTCGGCGCGCCCCTTGTCGAACTCGTGGTTGCCGACGGAGGTCACGTCGAGGCCGAGCCTGTTCAGCGCGTCGATGGCCGGCTCGTCGTGGAAGAGGCCCGTCATCAGCGGGCTCGCCCCGACCAGGTCGCCGGCGGCGGCGGTCACCGAGTAGCGGTGTCCCTTGCGGGCGTCGCGCAGCGCGCTCGCCAGGTACTCGACGCCGCCCGCGGGTATCGCCTTCTTCGAGCCGTCGGGCTGTGTCTCGGTGACGGTGCCGGAGGAGCCCTGCGGCGGCTCCAGGTTCCCGTGCAGGTCGTTGAAGGACAGCAGCTGCACATCGACGGTGCGGCCGCGGCCGTGGCGGGTGAGGCTGTCGGCGCCGGCGGGGGTGGCGGTGACGAGCGCGCCGGCCGTGGTCGCGAGCACGGCGGCGGAGGCGGCAAGCCCTCGGGCGAGACGCTTGCGGGTCGGCGGCGCGTAGGGCGTCGCGGGCATGGGTGGGCCCCTTCGTGGTCCAGGGGGGTGGGCAGGTCCGGGCGCAGCTTACGGTCAACGCGCGTAGCCCGGCAGGAGGGTTGAGGTAACGGAAGGGTGACGGCCGGGGAACCGGGAGGGCCGTGCCGCGTCGGCGGGAGCCGTGGGAGCGCGACGTAGGCTCGGTCCATGAGTGACGCAGCGAATCACACGGGTGGGCAGCGGTCGGTCGAGGTCGTGGAGGAGGTGTCGCCCGGGCAGGCGCGCGAGGTGCTGGAGCTGGTCGCGGAGGCCGCCGGGGTGGACGGGCAGCCGGCCGTCTCCGAGCAGGGGCGGCTGCACTTGAAGGGCCGTCGGCCGGGCGTGCGGCACGTCCTGCTGCGCGACGGCTCCGGGCTGCTCGTCGGCTACGGGCAGCTGGAGGAGGGCGACCCGGTGGAGGCCCCGGCGGGCGAGCTCGTCGTGCACCCCGGCCACCGCGGCCGCGGCCACGGCCGGGCCCTGGGCAGTGCCCTGCTCGGCGAGTCCGGCAAGCGGCTGCGGGTGTGGGCGCACGGCGGCCACCCCGCCGCCCGGCACCTCGCGCAGGTCCTGGGCCTGAGCCTGTTCCGCGAACTGCGGCAGATGCGGCGCCCGCTGACGGACCTGGACCTGGCGGAGCCGGTGCTGCCGCAGGGCGTGACCGTACGGACCTTCCGGCCCGGCGAGGACGACGCGGCCTGGCTCGCGGTGAACGCCGCGGCCTTCGCCCACCACCCCGAGCAGGGCTCCCTCACCCAGCGGGACCTCGACGACCGCAAGGCCGAGTCCTGGTTCGACCCGAAGGGCTTCTTCCTCGCCGAGAAGGGCGGGGAACTCGTCGGCTTCCACTGGACGAAGGTGCACGCCGAGGAGCGGCTGGGCGAGGTGTACGTGCTGGGGGTGCGCCCCGGCGCCCAGGGCGGCGGCCTCGGCAAGGCCCTCACCGCGATCGGTCTGCGGCACCTCGCGGCGCAGGGGCTGCCCACCGCGATGCTGTACGTCGACGCGGACAATCTGGCGGCGGTGTCGGTCTACGAGGGGCTCGGTTTCCGGACCCACGAGACGGACTTGATGTATCGCACGGAGAGTTGAGTCCCTTTCGGGGCCGCCCGCCGCGGGCGGCCCCGTTTGACAGCCGCAGCCCCATCCATCACCCTTTCACTAGTCAAGTAGTGAAAGGGTGATGCGCGTGGTCGAGTTCCGCATCGACCGGCGCAGCGGAGTCGCCACCTATCTCCAGATCGTCCAGCAGGTCAAACAGGCCCTCCGGCTCGGCCTGCTCACCCCCGGCGACAAGCTGCCCACCGCCAAGGAGGTCGTGGCGGCCACCGCGATCAACCCCAACACCGTCCTGAAGGCCTACCGCGAGCTCGACCGGGAAGGGCTGGTCGAGGCGCGGCCCGGACTCGGCACGTTCGTCCGCCGCTCCCTGGCCCGGCCGCAGGCGGCCGCCGACTCACCGCTGCGCGCGGAGCTCGCCGGCTGGATGGACCGCGCCCGCGCCGCCGGCCTCGACCGGGAGGACGTGGCCGCGCTGCTCACGTCCGTACTCGACGAGAGCTTCCAGGAAGGCGCCGGGAGGAACGGCCCGCGCGGCACCCCGCACGACGACGCCACCGAGGGGACCTCATGACCGACCTGACCCGCCGCCCCGAGCGCACGGCCCTGGAGGCGGCCGGACTCGGGGTGAAGCACCGGCGCGGCTGGGCGCTGCGCGACTGCTCCTTCCGGCTGCCGGTGGGCCGGGTCTGCGCGCTCGTCGGACCGAACGGCGCGGGCAAGTCCACCCTGCTCTCGCTCGCGGCCGGACTGCGCCGGCCCACGGCCGGCACCCTCACCGTGCTCGGCGGCCGGCCGGGGGAGAAGCGGGTACGGCCGCGCATCGCCTACCTCTCCCAGCACAAACCGCTCTACCCGCGGTTCACGATCGCCGACACCCTGCGCATGGGGCGCGAACTGAACCCGGAGCGCTGGGACCAGAGCGCCGCCGAACGGCTCGTCCACGCCGGAAGGCTCGCGCCGGACGCCCGCGTCGGCGACCTCTCCGCCGGGCAGCGCACCCGCGTCGCCCTCGCCCTCGCCTTCGGCAAGACCCCCGAACTCCTCCTGCTGGACGAGCCGATGAGCGACCTCGACCCGCTCGTCCGCCACGAACTGACGGCCGCGCTGATGACCGAGGCCGCCGAACGCGCCACCACCGTCGTCATGGCCTCCCACGTCCTGGCCGAACTCGACTGCGTCTGCGACTACTTGCTGCTCGTCGCCGACGGCCGGATCCGGCTCGCCGGTGAGGTCGAGGAACTGCTCGCCGCGCACACCCTGCTGATCGGCAGGCACGAACAGCCCGGCCCGCCCCGCGAGTTCGCCCGCCACACCGTCGTCGAGTCACGCACCACCGGACGCCAGCTCACCGCGCTCCTCCGCCCCGACGGCCCCGTCGCCGGAGCCTGGCAGACCGCCGAACCCTCCCTGGAGGAACTCCTCCTCGCCCACCTGCGCGCCCCCGACGCCCCGCCGCTGCTCACCCCCAGCGCCGAACCCCGCACCGCGAGGGCGGCGGCATGACCACGGCCTCCCTCACCTCCGCGCCCCAGGCCGCCCCGCCGCTCCGCTGCGCTGGCTGCCGCCCCCTCGTCCTCGTCGGAGCGTCGTCCGCCGTGCGCACCTGGGCCTGGCGGCCGGTGGAGAAACGGGCTGCCGGGCCAGTACTGGTACCTGGACTTCACCGTTCCTAGGAGGGTGGGCCAGGCCGGCCAAAACGCCTTACCCCAGACCTGGTGGTCCGGTGCCCCGCGAACGGTCTTCGGGGGCGCAGGGCCGAGGTCCCACTCGGGCTGCTCGCGTCTTCTCCGCTCGCTGCGGTGCGCGGCATCCTCGCAGGCCCGGTTGTTCCTGCCTGCCGTGGCCATGGGCTCAAGCCCGCGGGGCAGCTCTCTCGGCGCGATCTCTCTGGTCACGCCCAGTCACACCGACGCGATAGCAGCCGGAGCCCGGATCCACGATCAAGACCGAACCTAGCGCGTGATCCCGCCCATCCGCATCACCCACACCGGCGAACACGGACCGGCAACGGCCAGCACCCCGGCCGACTGCTGCCAAGGCGCGTCGGCCCGGTGCCCGTCGCCCACGCCCTGCTCGCCGTCGCCGTCGGCGCCCTGCTGGGCCTGGCCCTGCGGCGCACCGTGCCCGCGATGTTCGCCACCCTCGTCGTGTTCGGCGGCCTGACCCTGTTCCTGCGCGAGCTGCGCCCGTACCTGATCGGCCCGGTCACCAAGTACGACGCCCTGCTCGTCCTGCCCGACCGCGACGGCGACGAGTGGGACTACAAGCAGGGCACGGCCGGCACCTCCGTCGACACGCACCCCGTCGGGCACCTGTGGCCCCTGCAGTGGGCCGAGACCGGCCTCGTCCTGGGCCTGACCGCGGTCGCGGCCGCCGCCGCGGTGTGGTGCATGCGGCGCACACGCCGCTGACGGAGTACGCCCCCACAGCCCCACCCCACGGGCCGGACGCACCCGGGGGTGGGGTTCCGCTTCCCTGCGCGCCACGTCGGCGTTACCCGCGATTCAACAGCGGTTGCGAGCCTTGCGGAATGCAGCCCGCTGTGCACCGCGCACCCGACCGACGGCTCCGCGCCGCCCTCGCGCCCGTCCCCGGCGCGCCCGCGCCACCCCGGGCGCGGAAGAATGAGGACATGAGCCAGTCCTCGTCGAGCTCCCCGGCACACGAAGACCCGCAGGCCGCCCCCGGGCAGGCCCCGGCCCCGTACACCTCCGCGCCCAGGCCCTCCGCCGGCCCCCTGGCCGCGCACCGCCCCTACGCGGTGCTCCGCCCGTCCGGGCCCGGCCTCGCCCCCGACCTGGACGCCGACCACGCCCCCTACGGCGGCGACTACGGCGACGAGGTCGGCGACGACTTCGCGACCCGCCTGGAGGCCGGGGAGACGCCCGGGGAGGTCCTGCCCCAGGGCCGCTTCCTGGACCGCGAACGCAGCTGGCTCGACTTCAACGAACGCGTCCTGGAGCTCGCCGAGGACGAGGCCACCCCCCTGCTGGAACGCGCCAACTTCCTCGCGATCTTCGCGAGCAACCTCGACGAGTTCTTCATGGTCCGCGTCGCCGGACTCAAGCGGCGCATCGCCACCGGCGTCGCCACCCGCTCCGCCTCCGGACTCCAGCCCCGCGAGGTCCTGGAGCAGATCTGGACCCGCTCCCGCGAACTCATGGCCCGGCACGCCGCCTGCTTCCAGCAGGACGTCGCCCCCGAACTGGCCGAGCACGGCATCCACCTCATCCGCTGGCCCGAGCTGACCGAGAAGGAACAGAGCCGCCTGTTCACCCTCTTCCGGCAGCAGATCTTCCCCGTGCTCACCCCCCTCGCCGTCGACCCCGCGCACCCCTTCCCGTACATCTCCGGGCTCTCCCTCAACCTCGCGGTCGTCGTCCGCAACCCCGTCAGCGGCCACGACCACTTCGCCCGCGTCAAGGTGCCGCCGCTGCTCACCCGCTTCCTGGAGGCCTCCCCGCAGCGCTACGTCCCGCTGGAGGACGTCATCGCCGCCCACCTCGAAGAGCTCTTCCCCGGCATGGAAGTGCTCGCCCACCACATGTTCCGGGTCACCCGCAACGAGGACCTGGAGGTCGAGGAGGACGACGCCGAGAACCTGCTCCAGGCCCTGGAGAAGGAACTCATGCGGCGCCGCTTCGGCCCGCCCGTCCGGCTGGAGGTCGAGGAGACCATCGACCCGTACGTCCTGGACCTCCTCGTGCGCGAACTGAAGATCTCCGACGCCGAGGTCTACCCGCTGCCCGGCCCCCTCGACCTCACCGCCCTCAGCGGCATCGCCGCCCTGGACCGGCCCGAGCTGAAATACCCCAAGTTCGTCGCCGGCACCCACCGCGACCTCGCCGAGGTCGAGTCCGCCTCCGCACCCGACATCTTCGCGGCCCTGCGCGAACGCGACGTCCTGCTGCACCACCCCTACGACTCCTTCTCCACCTCCGTCCAGACCTTCCTCGCCCAGGCCGCCGCCGACCCCGACGTCCTCGCCATCAAACAGACCCTCTACCGCACCTCCGGCGACTCGCCCATCGTCGACGCCCTCATAGACGCCGCCGAGGCCGGCAAACAGGTCCTCGTCCTCGTCGAGATCAAGGCCCGCTTCGACGAACAGGCCAACATCACCTGGGCCCGCAAACTGGAAGAGGCCGGCTGCCACGTCGTCTACGGACTCGTCGGCCTCAAGACCCACTGCAAGCTCTCCCTCGTCGTCCGCCAGGAGGGCGAGACCCTGCGCCGCTACTCCCACGTCGGCACCGGCAACTACCACCCCAAGACCGCCCGCCTCTACGAGGACCTCGGCCTGCTCACCGCCGACCCGCAGGTCGGCGCCGACCTGTCCGACCTGTTCAACCGGCTCTCCGGCTACTCCCGCCGCGAGACCTACCGGCGGCTGCTCGTCGCCCCCCGCTCCCTGCGCGACGGACTCGTCGCCCGCATCGCCAAGGAGATCACCCACCACCGCGCCGGCCGGCCCGCCTCCGTCCGCATCAAGGTCAACTCGATGGTCGACGAGACCGTCATCGACGCCCTCTACCGCGCCTCCCGGGCCGGCGTCCCCGTCGACATCTGGGTACGCGGCATCTGCGCCCTGCGCCCCGGCGTCGTCGGCCTCTCCGAGAACATCCGCGTCCGCAGCGTGCTCGGCCGCTTCCTCGAACACTCCCGCGTCTTCGCCTTCGGCAACGGCGGCGACCCCGAAGTCTGGCTCGGCAGCGCCGATATGATGCACCGCAACCTCGACCGCCGCATCGAGGCGCTCGTCCGCGTCACCGACCCCGCCCACCGCGCGTCCCTGTGCCGGCTGCTGGACACCGGCATGTCCGACGACACCGCCTCCTGGCACCTCGGCCCGGACGGCACCTGGACCCGGCACGCCGCCGACGCCGACGGCAAACCGCTGCGCAACGTACAGGAATCACTCATAGAGGCCCGGAGGCGCAGGCGTGGACCGGCGACCCCATGACCCGCCGCCGCGCGCGGCCGCGCCACCGCACGGGGAGACCATGACAGCCCAGCACCCCGCGCCCCGCCCGGCCCGGACGGCCCCCGCGCCGGAACCCCCCGCCGTCACCGCCGCCGAGGCCCTCACCGGCTACCTCCAGGACCGGGCCACCGACTTCCTGCGCAGCCTGCGCCTGTACGGCGCCGCCGGAGCCGACGCCGAGGACGCCGCCGAGGCCGCCCGGCTGCTGCGCCGCTCCGCCCGCCGCATCGCCGGAGTCCTCCACGTCTACCGCCCCCTCACCGACACCGACGGCAGCGACCAGCTGCGCACCGAACTCCTGTGGCTCTCGGGGGCCTTGGGGCACGAACACGCCTGCGCGGCCCGGCTCGACCGGCTGCGCGGCGCCCTGCACCGCCTCTCCGGCGCCCCCGCCGTGACCCCGGGCCCCGCCCCGGTACGCGGGGTCCCGGCGGCGGGCCCCTGGCCCGGCACGGGCGCCACGGGCGACGGCCTGACCGTCGGCGCCGCCCGCGCGGGCGCCCTCCTGGAACGCCGGCTGACCCTCGCCCGCACCCGCGCCCACTCCGCCGCCCTCACGGCCCTGGGCTCCACCCGCTTCCACGCCGTCGCCGACGCCGCCGCCGTCCTCGCCTCCGAGGTCCCCCTGGCCCCGGCCGCGCACGGCGTCCTCGCCCGCGAGGCCCTGCCGGGGCTCGCCGAGGCCGCGCAGCGGCGCCTCGTCGAAGCCGTCGAGGCCCTGCCGCTGTCCGTCGCGGGCCACCCCTACAACGCCGAGGCCCTCGCCCACGGCCTCGCCGCCACCCCCGGCGCCGACGCCCCACCCGCCGAGGCCCGCCAGGACGCCCCCTGGCACCAGGTCCGCCGCCTCGTCCGGCTGCGCCGGTACGCGCAGGAAGTCCTCGACGAACAACGCTGCGCCGCGTACGAACCCGCCCTGTCCGTACCGCTGTTGCACGCCTGCCAGGCCCTCGACCGGCACCGCGACGCCGCCGAGGCCGCAGCCGCCGCCGCGAACGCCGCCCGCACCCCACGCATCGCCCCCGCCACCGCCTACGCCCTCGGCATCCTCCACGCCGACCAGCGCCACGAGGTCGAAGCGGCCCGCTTCGCCTTCGGCCGCGTCTGGCAGCGGATGGCGGTGACCGGGCCGTGAACACGGTGATCCGCGCGGCGGGGTGCGTCCTGTGGCGGCGGGGGCACGGGGGGCTGGAGATCGCGCTTGTCCACAGGCCGAAGTACGACGACTGGTCCCACCCCAAAGGGAAGCTCAAGCGCGGCGAGGACCCCCTGACCGGTGCGGTACGGGAGGTGCGCGAGGAGACCGGCATGGAGTGCGCGATCGGCACGGAGCTGCCGACAGCCTCGTACGCGGTGGCCGGCGGACTCAAACAGGTCAGCTACTGGGAAGCCCGGGCCACGGGCGGCACGTTCGCCCCGAACCGGGAGGTCGACCGCCTGACATGGCTCCCGCCGACGGCCGCACGCGCGACACTGACGCACGACAGGGACCGCCACCTCGTCGACGCCCTCCTGACGGCCCTGGGCACCGGGGAACGCCCCACCCCACAACGGGAGGGCCCGGGACGCGCAGGGGGTTGCAAGACGTAAAGCGAAGCAGTCTTGCAACCCCCGGAGCGGCACGGGCCCGCACGGGCTGACGGCGCGCAGCCGAGAACAGCCCGGAAACGCGGTACGCGCCCGCACGCGACGACGGTGAGGTGAGCCCGAAAACACCGCACGGGCCCGCACGGGTGGACGGCGCGCAGCCGAGAACAGCCCGGAAACGCGGTACGCGCCCGCACGCGACGACGGCGTGCAACCGAGTACGGCCCGGAAACGACAGTCCCGCACGTGAGACGACGACCGCCGCGCGGAAACCGTCAAAGCCCCCGTGGCGCCAACGCCCCCCACCGCACGGTCAGTTCACCCTGCCGCCACCGCCGCGCGTCGTCGGCGAGCGGCCAGTCGGCGCGCAGGGCGGCGGCCGTGCGGATCCAGCGCTGCCGGGCGCCCAGCGAGGCGTACGGCGCGGCCGCGGCCCACGCCCGGTCGAAGTCGCGCAGGAAGGCGTGCACCGGCTCCCCGGGCACGTTGCGGTGGATGAGCGCCTTGGGCAGCCGCTCGGCGAGGTCGGAGGGGGCGGCCAGCGAGCCCAGCCGGGTCGCGAAGGTGACCGTGCGCGGCCCTTCCGGCCCCAGGGCGACCCATACATGCCGGCGCCCGACCTCGTCGCAGGTGCCCTCGACGAGCAGCCCGTCCGGGTCGAGCCGCGCGCACAGCCGGGCCCAGACGGCGGCGACCTCGTCCTCGTCGTACTGGCGCAGGACGTTGGCCGCACGGATGAGCAGGGGCCGGCGGCCGGGCAGCGGAACTTCGAAGCCGCCGTGCGCGAAGGACAGCCCGGCGCGCTCGTAGGGCCGGGCGGCGGCCACCCGCGCCGGGTCGATCTCGACGCCGAGGACCTCCGCGTCGGGGCGTACGGCCCGCAGCCGGTCCAGGAGTTCCACGGCGGTCCAGGGCGCGGCCCCGTAGCCGAGGTCGACGGCGACGGGGTCGGCGGCGCGCCGCAGGGCGGGGGCGTGGGCGGCGGCGATCCAGCGGTCCATGCGGCGCAGCCGGTTGGGGTTGGTGGTGCCGCGCGTGGCCGAGCCGACGGGTCGGTGGTGCGGGGCGGAACGGGCGGCGGCCATGGACAGGAGCGTATGCGCTGCCGCGACGGGCCAGGCCCGCAGCCCAGCCCCGTACCGCAGACGGGCCCCGCACCGCAGCCCGGACCTGGTAGCGCACACGGGTCGCTTGCCGCAGCCCGTACCCGCCCACGCTCCGGATCCGTACCGCAGCCCGAACCGGCCCCGTACCCCAGACCGGCCTCGTGCCGCAGCCCGTACCCGTGCCGCAGCGGGCCGCAGGCCACCCGGCAGCCCGTACCCGCCCACGCTCCGGATCCGTACCGCAGCCCGAACCGGCCCCGTACCCCAGACCGGCCCCGTGCCCCAGACCGGCCTCGTACCGCAGCGGGCCGCAGGCCACCCGGCAGCCCGTACCCGTACCGCAGCGGGCCGCAGGCCACCCCGCAGGCCACCCCTCGCGAAGTGTTCATCACCTTTTGATAAACCTGAAATGGGAGCCCGCCTCCGGGACGTTGGGTCCACTGACAGGCGCGGTGACCGCACGGCAGACGGAGGACACGCACGGTGAGCCAGTACGCAACCCGGCTGGGAGCCCGCCGCGGCCGCGCGCTCGGGACGCTCGCGGGCAGCCCCAGACTGCGGCTCGGGCGCAGACCGCGCCGCGTCGCCATGCTGAGTGTGCACACCTCCCCGCTGCACCAGCCGGGCACGGGCGACGCGGGCGGCATGAACGTCTACATCGTGGAGCTGGCCAAGCGGCTGGCGGGGATCGGTGTGGAGGTGGAGGTGTTCACGCGGGCCACGGCGGGCGGGCTGCCGCCGACGGTCGAGCTGGCTCCGGGTGTCCTGGTGCGGCACATCGACGCGGGCCCGTACGAGGGGCTGGCCAAGGAGGAGCTGCCGGCGCAGCTGTGCGCGTTCACGCACGGTGTGATGCAGGCGTGGGCGGGTCACCGGCCGGGCCACTACGACCTGGTGCACTCCCACTACTGGCTTTCGGGCCATGTCGGCTGGCTCGCGGCGGAACGCTGGGGCGTGCCCCTGGTGCACGCCATGCACACCATGGCCAAGGTCAAGAACGCGGCGCTCGCCGAGGGCGACACCCCCGAACCGGCTGCCCGTGTCATCGGCGAGACCCAGATCGTGCGTGCGGCGGACCGGCTGATCGCCAATACCGCGGGTGAGGCCGAGGAGCTGATCCGCCACTACGACGCGGACCCGGGGAAGGTGGCCGTGGTCCACCCCGGTGTGAATCTCGACCGCTTCCGCCCCACGGGGCCGGATGTCGCGGCGAGCCGGGCTGCCGCCCGGGCCCGTCTGGGTCTGCCGGCGGACGCGTTGATCCCGCTGTTCGCGGGCCGTATCCAGCCGTTGAAGGCGCCGGATGTGCTGTTGCGGGCGGTGGCCGTGCTGCTCGATGCGCGGCCGGAGCTGCGTTCGCGGATCGTCGTGCCCGTCGTCGGCGGGCCGAGCGGCAGCGGCCTGGCCAAGCCGGAGGGGCTGCAGAAGCTGGCCGCCCGGCTCGGCATCGCGGATGTCGTGCGCTTCCGCCCGCCGGTCGGCCAGGAGCAGCTCGCCGACTGGTACCGGGCGGCGTCGGTGCTCGTGATGCCTTCCTACAGCGAGTCCTTCGGTCTTGTGGCGGTGGAGGCGGAGGCCAGTGGCACGCCGGTGATAGCGGCGGCGGTCGGCGGGCTGCCGGTGGCGGTACGCGACGGGGTCAGCGGCCTTCTGGTGGCCGGCCACGACCCCGCCGACTACGCGCGCGCCCTGGGCCGTTTCGCCGACGACGCGGGACTCGCCGACCGGATGGGCGCGGCGGCGGCGGGGCACGCGCGGTCCTTCGGCTGGGACGAGGCGGCCGCCGCCACCGCCGAGGTGTACACCGCGGCGATCACCGAACGCCGCCGTCGCCTACGCTCGTCGCATGTCTGACGACGCCAAGTCCGTCCTCGAACGGACCTTCCAGGAGGCCGGGCTCGCATGGGAGAGCCCGGCGGACGGCACCTATGTGGTCACCCTCCCCGGTACGCGCAAGCTCTCGACGACCGTCTCGCTGATCGTCGGCAGGCACTCGCTGTCGGTCAACGCCTTCGTCATCCGGCGTCCCGACGAGAACCACGAGGGCGTGCACCGGTGGCTGCTGGAGCGCAACACCCGTATGTACGGCCTGGGTTACGCGATCGACCGGCTCGGCGACATCTACCTCGTCGGCCGGCTGCCGCTCGCGGCCGTCACTCCCGAGGAGATCGACCGCCTTCTGGGCACCGTCCTGGAGAACGCCGACGGCAGCTTCAACACCCTGCTGGAGATGGGCTTCGCGAGCGCGATCCGCAAGGAGTACGCGTGGCGCACCTCGCGCGGGGAGTCCACCCGCAACCTGGCGGCCTTCACGCACCTCACCGGGGAGGGAACCGGGGAGCAGGCCGACTGATCGCCCCAACCGGGGTTCCCTTATCACGGACGCGCGGGCAGCGGAACCCGTCGCGTCGTTTAGGCTCAAAGGCATGGCCGACGCACCGTACAAGCTGATCCTCCTCCGCCACGGCGAGAGCGAGTGGAACGCGAAGAACCTGTTCACCGGCTGGGTGGACGTCAACCTCAACGAGAAGGGCGAGAAGGAGGCGGTCCGGGGCGGCGAGCTGCTCAAGGAAGCCGGGCTGCTCCCGGACGTCGTCCACACCTCCCTGCAGAAGCGCGCGATCCGCACCGCGCAGCTCGCGCTGGAGGCGGCCGACCGCCACTGGATCCCGGTCCACCGCACCTGGCGGCTGAACGAGCGCCACTACGGCGCCCTGCAGGGCAAGGACAAGGCCCAGACCCTCGCCGAGTTCGGCGAGGAGCAGTTCATGCTCTGGCGCCGCTCCTACGACACCCCGCCGCCGGCCCTTGAGGACGGCAGCGAGTTCTCCCAGAGCGACGACCCGCGCTACGCCCAGATCCCCAGCGAGCTGCGCCCGCGCACCGAGTGCCTCAAGGACGTCGTCACCCGCATGCTGCCGTACTGGTACGACGGCATCGTCCCGGACCTGGCCGCCGGCCGCACCGTCCTGGTGGCCGCCCACGGCAACTCGCTGCGCGCCCTGGTCAAGCACCTGGACGGCATCTCCGACGCCGACATCGCCGGCCTGAACATCCCCACCGGCATCCCGCTCGCCTACGAGCTCGACGCCGACTTCCGCCCCGTCACCAAGGGCGGCACCTACCTCGACCCGGAGGCCGCCAAGGCCGCCATCGAGGCCGTGAAGAACCAGGGCAAGAAGAAGTAAGCCCCCGCGATCAAGCCCGTCACCTGCGTTTTCCCGTCGGTGGCGGGCTTGATCCGTACCCGTGGGCCGTCTGTGGGCCGTCAGAGCTCCGGCTGGCCCCGGTCGAAGGCTGCCGCGATGGCCTTGCAGGTGCGCTCCTGGCTCGTCGGCATGAGGTGCGCGTACACGCGCAGGGTCAGCCCCGGGTCGGAGTGCCCCAGGTACTCCGCGAGTGCCTTGATGCTCTCTCCCGCGTCCAAGAGCACGGACGCGTAGAAGTGCCTCAGAGCGTGCATGCCGTGCTCTCTGGCCGCCGCGTGGCTGTCCCCGGGCTCAGGTGCCGGGATGACGCCAGCAGCGGCCAGAGCGGGCTTCCAGCACTCCTTGTTGAGAGATGTCCGCCACACGTGGTTGCCCTGTGGGCCGGTGAAGATCAGCCGCTTGGTGACCTTGGCACCAGTGGCGGTCTTCCACGGCAGGGTGATCTCCACCGGCGGGAACCGCTCCATATGGCTACGCAGGGAGGAGACCACAGGCTCGGGCAAGGGCACGTCGCGCAGCTTGCCGCCCTTGGGCGGGGCGAACACGGGCTTGCTGCGGCTGAGCTTGAGCTGCTGCACCACATGCAGCGTGCCCGCCGCGAAGTCGACGGCATCGACGGCCACGCCCAGGATCTCCCCCTGCCGTAACCCGCACCCAGCACCGAAGTCCACCATCGCCCGGTAGCGCTTCGGCAGGGCTTCCCGCACCGCGAACACCCGCTCGGCCGACCACGGCGTGACGCGCTTCGGGTCGACGGCCGGCGCCTTGACCGAGCGGGCCGAGCACGGGTTGCGGCTCAGATGCCCGTCGTCCACGGCGGCGCTCAGCACGGAGCGCACGTTGGAGTAGATGGTACGGGCGTACGGGCCCACCACGCCGTTCTCCGCCAGCAGGGCAACCCACTCCCGGACGTGCTCCGGCTGGAACGACCCCAGCGGCCGTGACCCGATGTACGGGAAGGCGTGCAGCCGCAGCTGCGACTCCATGGACGCCTGAGTGTTCGGGTCGGCTCCCTGGGTCTTCAGCCACTTCTCGGCGTACTGCCGGAACGTCGTCCGGGCTGCGCGCGGGTCGACGTACTGGCCGCGCGCCATGTCGGCCTCGATGCGCGTGAGCCACGTCTCCGCGAGTCGCTTCTGTCCGTCGGGGTAGGACTTGGACTTCTCGGTGCCGTCGGGGCCTACGTAGCGGGCGCGGTAGCGCTTGCCGGTGCCGTGGCGGTCGGTCTTGACTCTGCGGGGGTGGCCGTCGGGGTCGGGTTCGGTCTTGTACCAGCGGTCTTGGATGTGGCCGGCCATGGCGAACTGCTCGCTTTCCGGGAGGAGTTCGCTGCTGGTTGGTAGCAGCGACCGGGGCGTGTGCCGACGGGGTGTCGTCACGTCCCGGCTGCTGCCGGGGGAGGGGTTGCTACTTGCTACCGGCCTGATCGGAGGGGGTTCGGGTCGCTAGTGGGGGTGCTACCGGTAGCAGGGGCGGCCGCTACCGGTAGCGACCCGGACGCTGGGCTGCCGGAGGGTGCTCCGGGGTGGCTCTAGCGGCCCGGGGAGGGGTGCAGTGGGGTCCTGTTGGGGCTGGTTTCGCGGGTGTGCGGGATCGGGGTGCTAGGTGCTAGAGCTGTGGTCAGGGCGGGTTTTGGGTGCTAGCGGGGTTGCTAGGTCTAGCAGCGGCGGTTGCTAGACCTAGCAACGGTTCAGGCAGCGGTCTCGGCGTCGGCGCGCCTCTGCTGGGCAACGTAGCGGTGGACGTCGGCGGGGTCGTAGCGCAGGCTGGTAGGCGAAGCCAACCATCTCGCCTGCCCATCTGGGTGAGGCACTGACGGTGGTGCCTCGCCCAGTGATAGCGACCACTCCCCCCTGCGTGGCCCGTCCTGCGGCCGTCTCAGCGCAGCTGGCAGCTGCGGCCGCTATCGGCTAACACGCTGATCAACGGCCGTTCGGGTCGCTATCGGAGCTGCTATCGATAGCGGGGCATGCCGCTATCGGCGGCGGCCATGTGGACGGCCAAGAACCCCGCCGCAGCTCCCCGTGGCACCCTAGGGACCATGGCGACACGGGAAGAGCTCCACGCCCTCATCGACCGTCTGTCGGACGAGGACATCGACGCGGCGGCGCAGAGCCTGCGGCCGCTGGTCGAGCACACCGCGCGGCCGGCGCGTCCCGCGTTCATCGGCATGGGCCGCTCCGGGCACTCCGACACCTCGGAGCGGGCGGACGAGATCCTGCGGGAGACGGGTTTCGGCGAGTGATTGTCGTGGACACGGGCCCGCTCGTGGCCCTGGCGGACGGTGACGACCGCCACCATGCGGCGTGCGTGCGCTGGTACGAGGGCGTCAACCCGCGCAACCTGCTGATCCCTGCACCGGTCATCGCGGAAGCCTGCCACCTGATCGGGACGCGGTGCGGCGCCCAGGTCGAAGCGGCGTTCCTCGATGCGCTGGCGGCCGAACAGCTGGGCACGGTCACCGGTGTCATGCCCGAGGACATCGAGCGCATGGCTCACCTGGTGCGCCAGTACGCCAGCCTGCCGCTCGGCGGCACGGACGCGTGCGTCGTGGCCACCGCTGAACGCTGGCAGGCCCAGCAGGTGTGCACGGTCGACCGTCGGCACTTCACCGTCGTCCGCCCGCGCCACGCGCCCGCTTTCGAGCTGCTGCCGCACGATCTCTAGGGCTGCCTCGGGGCCGTCTGTGGGCCGTCGAAGCAAAGGGCCCCCGGCCGGTGCACCGGCCGGGGGCCCTCCCGTGTGTGAGTGACATGCGTGAGCGCGGGTGCCGGAGTGCGGTCGTCAGCCGCCGCACTGGCACGGGCCGCCGGACTGGCAGCCGCACGAGCAACCCGGACCGCACGTACAGCCGGCCATCGCGGGCTGTGGCGGGGACACAGTGGCGGACGGAGCGTGGACCATGCGGTACCTCCTCGAAGGTGGTCTGCCTCACCCAGTCAAGGACCGCCCGTCATGACCGTCAATGCTCCGGTGGACGTTTGTGCGGGCGCACGGAGGGCGCGTGGGAGCACTCGCTGTCGTCACGCGCTCTCGGTCGCGCCCGGCTCCGCCGGGGCCTGGTGGCTGAGCTCGTCCGCGTGCTCGCCGGTGACCAGGTACACCACGCGCTTGGCGACCGAGACCGCGTGGTCGGCGAAGCGCTCGTAGTAGCGGCCGAGCAGCGTCACGTCCACGGCCGTCTCGATGCCGTGCTGCCAGCGGTCGTCCATCAGGTGCTGGAAGAGCGTGCGGTGCAGCAGGTCCATCGCGTCGTCGTCGCGTTCCAGCTGCAGCGCGAGATCGACGTCCTTGGTGATGATGACCTCGCCCGCCTTGGCCATCAGCCGCTGCGCGAGCTGCCCCATCTCCAGCACGGTCGCCTGGAGGTCGCGCGGCACCGCCGAGGCGGGGAAGCGCAGCCGGGCCAGCTTGGCCACGTGCTGGGCCAGGTCGCCGGAGCGCTCCAGGTCCGCGCTCATCCGCAGCGAGGTCACCACGATCCGCAGGTCCGTGGCCACCGGCTGCTGCCGGGCGAGCAGCGCGATCGCCCGGGCCTCCAGGTCCCGCTGCAGGTCGTCGACCTTGGTGTCCGCCGCGATGACGGACTCGGCGAGCTTGAGGTCCGCGTCGAGGATCGCCGTGGTGGCCCGCCCGATCGCGGAGCCCACCAGCCGGGCCATCTCGACCAGCCCCTCGCCGATCGAATGCAGCTCCTCGTGGTACGCGTCCCGCATGCCCGGCCCTTTCTCCGCTTCTGCGCTTGCCGCCGACGGCGGTTGTGCCTCCACGGTCCGGCCGGAACGCGACGGCGGGCGGCCCCCGGGGTGAACCGGTGCCGACCTGAAGGTGAACTCTCGGCAACGTATGTTCGAGACGGCCCCCATTCGGCTGTGGACGGGTCCCGGCACCCGCATAACCTTGAGTCATGAACGTGGACGCGGCCGTCGCCGCAGCGGCAGCGATCGCCGGGGTGTGCACCGGCGTGATCGCCATGCTGGCGTTCCGCTGGAGCGAACGCGACCAGGCCCGCCCCACCCGCAGCTCCCTGCACACCGAGGCGGTGCTGCCGCCCGGCGTCGACACCGTGCTGTCGGTGCTGCGCTCCTCCGCCGTCGTCCTCGACGAGGCCGACAACGTGGTCAAGGCCAGCTCCGCCGCGTACGCGCTCGGGCTGGTGCGCGGCGGCAAGCTCTCCGTCGAGCCCATGCTGCGGATGGCCCGCGACACCCGCCGCGACGGCGAGATACGCCAGGTCGAGCTCGACCTGCCCCGGCGCGGCACCGGCCGCGGGGACGCCCTGGCCGTCTCCGCCCGGGTCGCGCCGCTCGGCTCCCGGCTCGTGCTGCTGCTCGTCGAGGACCTCACCGAGGCCCGCCGTATCGAGGCCGTGCGCCGCGACTTCGTCGCCAACGTCAGCCACGAGCTCAAGACCCCCGTCGGCGCGCTGTCCCTGCTCTCCGAGGCGGTCATGGACGCCGCCGAGGACCCCGAGGCCGTGCACCGCTTCGCCGGCCGGATGCAGATCGAGGCCACCCGGCTGACCAACCTCGTCCAGGAGCTCATCGACCTGTCCCGGGTGCAGAACGACGACCCGCTGGAGGACGCCGAGCCCGTCCCGGTCGACGAACTGGTCGCCGAGGCCATCGACCGCTGCCGGCACGCCGCCGGCACCAAGCAGATCACCATGGCCGCGGGCGGCGCCCCCGGCCTGCACGTGTGGGGCAACCGGGGACAGCTCGCCGCCGCCCTGGGCAACCTCGTGGAGAACGCCGTCAACTACAGCCCGGCCCGCACCCGCGTGGGCATCGCCGCCCGGCACGTCGGCGCCCCGGGCGCTGGGGGTACCTCCCAGGCGTCCAGCTCTGGGGGACTGATCGAGATCGCGGTCACCGACCAGGGCATCGGCATCTCCGAGAAGGACCGCGAGCGGATCTTCGAGCGCTTCTACCGCGTCGACCCGGCCCGCTCCCGCGCCACCGGCGGCACGGGCCTCGGCCTGGCCATCGTCAAGCACGTCGCCGCCTCGCACGGCGGCGAGGTCACCGTCTGGAGCGCCGAGGGCCAGGGCTCCACCTTCACCCTGCGCCTGCCGGAGGCCGCGGCGGTCCGCGACCGCGGACCGGCCCCCGGCGGCCGGACGGATCCCGTCCCGGTCCCCGTCCGGGAGGTCACCCCGTGACCCGCGCCCGGACGTCCCGTACGGACCTCACCCCCGGCCGTCCCGTACGGACCCCCCAACGTCCCGCCCCGCCCCGACCGGAGGTCGCCCCGTGACCCGTGTGCTCGTCGTAGAGGACGAGGAGTCGTTCAGCGACGCGCTGTCCTACATGCTGCGCAAGGAAGGCTTCGAGGTCGCCGTCGCGGCCACCGGCCCCGAGGGCCTGGACGAGTTCGAGCGCAACGGCGCCGACCTGGTCCTGCTCGACCTGATGCTGCCCGGACTGCCCGGCACCGAGGTCTGCCGGCAGCTGCGCGGCCGCTCCAACGTGCCGGTCATCATGGTGACCGCCAAGGACAGCGAGATCGACAAGGTCGTCGGCCTGGAGATAGGAGCCGACGACTACGTGACCAAGCCCTTCTCCTCGCGCGAGCTCGTGGCCCGCATCCGGGCGGTGCTGCGCCGCCGCGGGGAGCCGGAGGAGGTCGCGCCCGCCGCCCTGGAGGCCGGACCGGTGCGCATGGACGTCGACCGGCACGTCGTCACCGTCGCCGGCGGCAAGGTCGACTTGCCGCTGAAGGAGTTCGACCTGCTGGAGATGCTGCTGCGCAACGCCGGCCGGGTGCTGACCCGGATGCAGCTCATCGACCGCGTCTGGGGCGCGGACTACGTCGGCGACACCAAGACGCTCGACGTCCACGTCAAGCGCCTGCGCGCCAAGATCGAGCCCGACCCGGGGACGCCCCGCTACCTGGTGACGGTGCGCGGCCTGGGCTACAAGTTCGAGCCGTAGAGCCGGTACCACCACGGGTGAGGGCCCGGGCCTGCTCGACCGCAGGCCCGGGCCCTCACCGATCCGTCCGCCGTGGCGCGGCTCAGTGCCCGGCGTGCTGCCCGTTCTGCGCCCCGGTGCCCGTGGACGCGGACGCGCTCGCGGAGCCGGAGGCGCCCGAGCCGTCCTCGGCGCCCTGGGCGCCGGGCGCGCCGGACGCCTTGCCGCCCGGCTTCGCCGAGCCCGAGGGCGAGGACGCGGGGGCGCCCTCGCTCGGGCCCCACTCCTTGAAGTAGCTCTTGGCCGGGACCACGAAGGCCCCGATGCGCACCTCACCGGTGTCGCTGAAGTCGAAGGCGAGGCGCTGCTGCTCGCCGTCCTTCAGTGCCTCGCGGCCGCCCGGCAGCACCGCCGAGGCGTTGCCCTGGCCGCCGAGCTGGACCGAGCCGTGGGCCGGCACGACCACCGGGCCCGAGCCCTTGGCCGGGCTCAGCTTCACGGTGACGTTCTTGCCGGGCAGGGTGATGGCGCGCAGCGTCTGGTCCTTGCGGCCGCCGTTGAAGATCTGGCCGGTGATCACGGCGGGGCCCGTGGCGGACTGCTCGGGCTGGGTGATCACGTTGAGGTTCTGGAGCTTGATGTCCCCGACGGAGGTCTCCGCGTTGTCCGGCTTGACCTCCAGCGTCTGCGCGCTGTTGCCGGCGGCGCAGGCGGAGAGCGGGGCGATCGAGAGCACGAGGGCGGTAGCGGCGAGCGCGCCGCGTCGAAGGCTGCTGCTCACGGCGGCGGCATCTCCTTGGACGATTGGACGAAGTAAAGGGTGTGTCAGCGCGCTTAGGTTACCGAGCCGTCCACGGGCGGCCGCACCCGACCCGCCCCCCATGGTCGACAAGCCCGCCGGGGCCGCTCCGGGCGCTCCGCTACGGCCGCCGGCAGGGCCGCCCGGGCCGGGCGCGGCCGAATATCGACCATCGGGCGGCGCCGGAACGCGTACGGCGCGCGGCGGGGCATTATCGGCAAGGAATGCGGGGCCGTCCGGGAAGGTGTTCGGAATTGATCAAGTGTGGGGTGATCAATTCCAGAATCCGGACAGCGGACGTTCGGGCTCCCCGAACGGAGTAGCGGAAGTCCGCCGACCGGACTCCGGCAAAACGGGACGTTCGGCCGCTCCGTGAGGTCCCGCGGCACGTGTAACGTGCCCGTTTCACCTCACCCGAACAACGGCTCCGACCTGCGAATACCTGCTTCCGGAACCCTGCCGCAGCACGTCCCGGTTGCTGTTGTCAAGCCCCGAGATATGCCCTGACCTGCGAAAACGCCATTCAGAACGCGCAGTTCCCGTGTTAGACTGGATAGCCACGGAAGGGGTACCTGTCACATGACGTTCAAGGTTGGCGACACCGTGGTCTATCCCCATCACGGGGCCGCGCTGATCGAGGCCATCGAAACTCGCCAGATCAAAGGCGTGGACAAGACCTACTTGGTGCTGAAGGTCGCCCAGGGTGACCTGACGGTTCGGGTGCCGGCGGACAATGCGGAGTTCGTCGGCGTACGCGATGTGGTCGGCCAGGACGGGCTGGACCGGGTCTTCGAGGTGCTGCGCGCGCCGTACGCGGAAGAGCCGACCAACTGGTCCCGTCGCTACAAGGCAAACCTCGAAAAGCTCGCGTCCGGCGACGTGATCAAGGTCGCCGAGGTCGTGCGCGACCTGTGGCGCCGGGAGCGCGAGCGCGGTCTGTCCGCGGGTGAGAAGCGCATGCTGGCCAAGGCGCGGCAGATCCTGGTCAGCGAGCTCGCCCTCGCGGAGAGCACCAACGAGGACAAGGCCGAGGCCCTGCTCGACGAGGTCCTCGCTTCCTGAAAAAGCACCACCGCCCGCCCCGCCCCGGGGTGAGCACGCCTGGCGACGCGGCGACGGCTCGATGTCACAGGTGCTGGACGTAAAGAAGTGCCGCAGTGCCCGCGCGATGACGTAACGACTCTCGCGCCGGGCGCTGCGGCATCTTCGGTCCGGTGGCGCCCAGGGCGCCGGGCCACGCCGCACCCGGTACGCCGGGCTCGGACAGCGGGCTCGACCAGGTGTCACGGAAGGGGCTGGTCGAGGCGGTCTGCCCGGCACTCCCCCCGCCCTGCGAGCAGGGGGTTCCCCCAGGCCATACCCAATTCGGTCGAGGAAGCAAACCTGAACGCGAACGCCATGTCTGATCGAGCCTTTGCCGGCGCGTCGGCGCGCACGGCCGCCGTCATTCCCGCCGCCGGCCGGGGCACCCGGCTGGGCCCGGGCACCCCCAAGGCCCTGCGCGCCCTGAACGGCACCCCGATGCTGGTGCACGCCGTGCGGGCGATGGCCGCTTCCCGGGCCGTCACGCTCGTCGTCGTCGTGGCCCCGCCGGACGGCGCCGCCGAGGTGCGCACCCTGCTCGACGCGTATCCGCTCACCGGCCCCGACCGGGCCGAGCTGCTGGTCGTCCCCGGCGGCGCGAGCCGCCAGGAGTCCGTGCGCCTGGGTCTGAAGGCGCTGCCCGAGGACGTCGGCACCGTCCTGGTGCACGACGCCGCGCGGCCCCTGGTGCCCGTCGACGTCGTGGACGCCGTCGTCGCCGCCGTGCGCGGGGGCGCGCCCGCCGTCGTCCCGGCGCTGCCGCTCGCCGACACCGTCAAGCAGATCGCGCCCCGCCCCGACGCCGCGCCCGGTACGCCCGAGCCCGTCGTCGGCACGCCGGAGCGGGCGCTGCTGCGGGCCGTGCAGACCCCGCAGGGCTTCGACCGGGGCACCCTGGACGCCGCGCACGAGCAGTTCGCCGGGCAGCACGGCGAGGAGGGCGCCACCGACGACGCCGGCCTCGTCGAGCGGCTCGGCACCCCGGTCGTCCTCGTGCCCGGCCACGAGGAGGCGTTCAAGGTGACCCGGCCGCTGGACCTGGTCCTGGCCGAGGCCGTACTCGCCCGCAGGAGGGCCAATGACGGTTTTTGACGCGCCCCTGCCCCTGGTGGGCATCGGCACCGACGTGCACGCCTTCGAGGAGGGCCGCGAGCTGTGGTGCGCGGGCCTGCTGTGGGAGGACGAGGCGTACGGGCTCGCCGGGCACTCCGACGGCGATGTCGCCGCGCACGCCGCCTGCGACGCGCTGTTCTCCGCCGCGGGTGTCGGCGACCTCGGCGCGCACTTCGGCACCGGCCGGCCCGAGTGGGCCGGGGCCTCCGGGGTCACCCTGCTCACCGAGGCCGCCCGCATCGTGCGCGCCGAGGGCTTCGAGATCGGCAATGTCGCGATCCAGGTCATCGGCGTCCGCCCCAAGGTGGGCAAGCGGCGCGCGGAGGCCCAGAAGGTCCTCTCCGCCGCCGTCGGCGCCCCCGTGCACCTCTCGGGCACCACGACCGACGGGCTCGGCCTGACCGGCCGCGCCGAGGGTCTCGCCGCCATCGCCACGGCCCTGGTCGTCCCGCGCCGCTGACGGCGCGGCGGCCCGCCCAGGTCCTTGCGTGCCCCTCGATCGGCGGCGGCGCCGGATACGGTGGACCGGGCGGCCTGACCGCGCGTCAGCGCCCGTCACCCGAGGGACTCACGGAAGGACCCCCACGTGCCTGCCACTCTCTCCGACGACCTGAAGAAGCTCCTCGACGACACCCCCGTCTTCGCCACCGTCGCCACCGTCCAGCCCGACGGCAGCCCGCAGCTGTCCGTCACCTGGATCAAACGGGACGGCGACGACCTGCTGTTCTCCACCACCGTCGGCCGCCGCAAGGAGCAGAACCTGCGCCGCGACCCGCGCGTGACCGTCATGATCAACCCGCCCAACGCCCCGTACACCTACGCCGAGGTGCGCGGCACCGCCACGGTCACCACCGACGGCGGCCCGCAGCTCATCGACGAGCTCGCCCGCAAGTACACCGGCAAGGACTACGCCGACTTCAATCCGGCGGCGAAGGAGGACGCGCAGCGGGTCGTGGTGCGGATCGCGCCGCGCAAGGTCGTCGGGTCGCTCTGAGCGGGCCCGGGGAGCACGGTCACGGCGGTGCCGCCCGCCCCGGATCCCGGGCGGGCGGCACCGCCGTGCTGACGCCGGGGCGGCGGCCCGGCTAGGAGCCCTCCGCCTTGCCCGCTCCCACCCGGTCGCGCTCGCTCTGCTCGTACACGCCGGGCTGGCGCAGCGGGACGGGCGCCGGCTGCGCGCCGTCCTCGCGGACCCGCTCCGCCGCGAGGGGCCCGGCCGGCGCCGAGTGGCGCCGTACCTCGTCGATGCCCTTGCGCAGGCTTCTGCGCATCCGTGAGCCCAGGGGCCGCTCCACGTACCGGTGCATCAGCCAGGCCGCGCCCAGCATCACCGCGGCCAGCCCGGGGACGAGCAGGTGCGGCGGGACGAGCTCGCGCAGCCAGTGGACGGCCGTCATGCCGATGTACTGGTGGATCAGGTAGAGCGGGTACGTCAGCGCGCCCGCCGTCGCCAGCCAGCGCCACTGGATCCGGTCGAAGAAGCCGAGCGCGATCAGCGCCATCACCACGAAGGCCAGGACGACCAGGAGCCCGGCGGGCCAGGTCGGCGTCGACTTCGAGGCGTTGTCCGCGACCCGGCGCGGGATGCCGTGCTGGGCCAGCAGCAGCGACAGCACGACGATGCCCCACAGCAGGGCGGTCGGCTTGAAGCGGTACATCAGGTAGAAGGCGATACCGGAGATGAAGTACGGCGCGTACAGCGGCATGGCCCACATGTCGAGCAGCTTGTTGTCCACGGACGGCGCGCTGATCGCCACCACGGTCCAAACGGCGCAGAACACAAGGCACTTGCGGTAGGTGACGCCCGTGGCCACCACGATCGCGAACAGTACGTAGAACTTCAACTCGATGAACAGCGTCCAGTAGACGCCGTCCACGTCCCACACGCCCAGCCCCTGCTGCAGCATGGTCAGGTTGGTCAGGACGGTGTCCCAGCCGTGCACGCTGCGTACCTGCGGCCACAGCGCGACCACGCCCGCGGTCACCAGGACCGCCACCCAGTAGGCGGGGTAGATCCGCGAGGCCCGGGAGACCACGAAGTCGCCCAGCGACCGCCCCCACGTGCTCATGCAGATCACGAATCCGCTGATGAGGAAGAAGACTTCGACGCCCACCCAGCCGTACTGGGCGATGGGCTGCAGGGTGGGGAAGATGCTTCTGGGGTCCCGTCCCCAGCCGCCCTTCAGTGCGACGTAGTGGAAGAACACCACCAACAGGGCCGCGACGAGTCTGAGTCCGTCCAGTACGTAGAGCCTCGGTGCGGACCGTGGGACTGCCGCCCGGCCGCCGTCGAGTCGACCTCGCCTGGCGAATTGCATGTCGTCCTCTCCCATGGATCGTCGGCTCACTCGGTGCGGCCCGTCGGCCCGCATGCTGACACAGGAAACACCAGGAACAGGGGAACTCGCTTGTCTTCCTTGACAGTTATCTCCTGACTCATAGCTTGTTCCAAGCCTTTCGTCGTACGGTCCGTGCGGTAGCCGCCGGTCTGCGCGCGTACGGGTGTCCCCTTGTCATCCCGTCCGGACGGCCGCTCCCGCCTGCCGCAGTCCGCGCCCGAGCGCGGCCGCCAGCGGGCGCTCGACGAAGCGGTGGGCCAGCCACGAGGCCGACAGCATCCCGGCGACGAGCGCGGCCACCAGCGCGGAGCGGGGGAGCAGGCCGTCGGCGTGCTTGATGACCGTCCAGCCGATGCGCTCGTGGAGCAGGTACAGCGGGTAGGTCAGCGCGCCCGCGACCGTCAGCCACCGCCACCGCACGGTGCGTGTCCAGCCCAGGGCGACCGCCGCGAGGGCGAGGAAGAACAGGGTGACCAGCAGGGCCGCCGGCCAGTGGGGGACCCGGTGGCCCAGGTGGCCCTCGGCGTGGCTCTGCAGGGTCGGCAGTTGGTGCTGGGCGACGAGGAAGCAGCCGCCGGTGACAATCCACAACACCAGGTTCGGCCCGAACCGGTGCATGAGGTAGAAGGCCGTCCCGGCGATGAAGTACCAGCAGTGCCGCGGCAGCAGGAGCTCGCGCAGCAGGGCGTCGTCCGTCGCCGTGGCGAGGGCGGCCCCAAGAGCCCACAGCACGCAGAAGCCCACGGCCCGGCCGTGGGTGAGTCCCTTGCGGGCGAGCAGCGCGATCAGCAGGTAGAAGCGCAGCTCGACCCAGAGCGTCCAGTAGACGCCGTCGACGGCTTCCACTCCGAGGGGGGCCTGGAGCATCGTCAAATTGACGGCGACATCCCTCGGACGGGGGACGCCGCCGACGGACGGCCACAGGGTGGCGACGAGCGCGACGGCCGGGACCGCGAACCAGTACAGGGGAAAGAGCCGCCGCACGCGCGAGAGCGCGAACTGCCCCGGGCTCCGGTCCCAGCAGGTCATGCAGATGACGAACCCGCTGATCAGGAAGAACAGCTGGACGCCGAGCCAGCCGTAGGCGGCCGGCAGGTGGGCGTGGGGGAAGGCCTCCCGCGGCGGCCGCGGCCAGGCGCCGGAGTCGAAGGCCAGGTAGTGGTACGCCACCACCATCAGCGCCGCCAGCAGCCGCAGCCCGTCCAGCGCCGCGAGCCTGCCCGGCCGCCGCGCGCCCTCGGGCGGGCACGTCCGTACCGGGCGCTCCTGCTGTGCGGGCAGAGTGGAGTGCACCGTCCCTCCAGGGATCCGCGGCGCCTCTCCGGAGCGGGAGGCGTGCCGGGGAAGCTATCACGGCGAATTGTGTTTTTGGTGCAAAAAGGAAATAGGGTGTGAAGCGTGGCGTAACCTCCGGCTGCCCGGGGCACTGCCGCGGGCCCACTACCCTGGTTGCGTGACCATTCGCCTGTACGACACCAGCGCCCGGCAGATCCGTGACTTCGTCCCGCTCACGCCGGGCTGTGTCTCGATCTACCTGTGTGGCGCCACCGTGCAGGCCGCACCGCACATCGGGCACATCCGCTCCGGCCTCAACTTCGACATCCTGCGCCGCTGGTTCACCTACCGCGGCTACGACGTGACGCTCGTCCGCAACGTCACCGACATCGACGACAAGATCATCAAGAAGGCCGCCGAGCAGGGCCGCCCGTGGTGGTCCATCGGCTACGAGAACGAGCGCGCGTTCAACAGCGGCTACGACGTGCTCGGCTGCCTGCCCCCCACCGTCGAGCCGCGCGCCACCGGTCATGTGACCGAGATGGTGGAGATGATGCGCGGCCTCATCGAGCGCGGGCACGCCTACGAGGCCGACGGCAACGTCTACTTCGACGTGCGCTCCTTCGACGGCTATCTGCAGCTGTCCAACCAGGACCTGGAGAATCTGCTCCAGCCCTCCGCCGAGGGCGAGACCGGCAAGCGGGATCCGCGCGACTTCGCGATGTGGAAGGCCGCCAAGCCCGGCGAGCCGTCCTGGGAGACGCCGTGGGGCCGGGGCCGGCCGGGCTGGCACCTGGAGTGCTCGGCCATGGCCCACAAGTACCTGGGCCGGGCCTTCGACATCCACGGCGGCGGCCTCGACCTGATCTTCCCGCACCACGAGAACGAGATCGCCCAGGCCAAGGCCTTCGGCGACGACTTCGCCGCGTACTGGGTGCACAACGCGTGGGTCACCATGAGCGGCGAGAAGATGTCGAAGTCGCTCGGCAACTCGGTGCTGGTCTCCGAGATGGTCAAGCAGTGGCGGCCGATCGTGCTGCGCTACTACCTGGGCACCCCGCACTACCGCTCGATGATCGAGTACAGCGCGGCCGCGCTGCGCGAGGCCGAGGCCGCGTTCGGGCGGATCGAGGGCTTCATCCAGCGCGTCGTGGAGAAGGCGGGCGTCGTCGAGCCCGCCGCCGAGGTGCCGCCGGCCTTCGCCGAGGCGATGGACGACGACCTCGGGGTGCCGCAGGCGCTGGCCGTCGTGCACACCACGGTCCGCCAGGGCAATTCCGCGCTGACCGCCGACGACAAGGAGTCGGCCGTCGCCCGCCTCGCCGAGGTGCGCGCGATGCTCGGCGTGCTGGGCCTGGACCCGCTGGACGAGCAGTGGGCCGCCTCCGGCAGCGACCGCGGTGACGATCTGCACGGCGTCGTCGACTCCCTGGTGCGCCTCGTGCTCGACCAGCGCCAGGCCGCCCGTGCCCGCAAGGACTACGCGACGGCCGACGCGATCCGCGATCAGCTGCAGCAGTCCGGGCTCGCGATCGAGGACACCCCGTCCGGGCCGCGCTGGTCGCTGTCCTGAGCGACACTTTTCGTACGTACGTTTTCCGAGCCGCACCCCCCGGCGGCTTTCGGCAGTGAAGAAACAGGTGACCCATGGCCGGCAACAGCCAGCGCAGGAACCGCCGCACGTCCAACAAGAAGGGCGCGACGGTCGGCAGTGGCGGCAAGCGGCGCCGGGCCCTGGAGGGCAAGGGTCCGACCCCGCCCGCGTCCATGCGCAAAGGACATGTGAAGAACCGCGTGGCCAACGCCAAGGCCAAGCAGGCCGCCCGGCGGCCCGCCCCGCGCCGGGGCGGCGCGAAGGGCGTCAACGAGCTCGTCGTCGGCCGTAACGCGGTCGTCGAGGCGCTGCGCGAGGGCGTGCCCGCGAACACGCTGTACGTGCAGCAGTTCGTCGACAGCGACGAGCGCGTGCGCGAGGCCCTGCAGCTGGCCACCGACAAGGGCCTGAACCTCATGGAGGCCCCGCGGCCGGAGCTGGACCGGATGACCAACGGCCTGCACCACCAGGGCCTGGTCCTGTCGGTCCCGCCGTACGACTACGCGCACCCCGAGGACCTCACCGCCCTCGCCTTCGACGACGGTGAGGACCCGCTGATCGTCGCCCTCGACGGGATCACCGACCCGCGCAACCTCGGTGCGATCGTCCGTTCCGTCTCCGCCTTCGGCGGGCACGGCGTGGTCGTCCCCGAGCGCCGCGCGGCCGGGATGACCGCGGCCGCGTGGAAGACCTCCGCCGGTACGGCCGCGCGCACGCCGGTGGCGCGGGCGACGAACCTGACGCGGACGCTGGAGGCGTACCAGAAGGCCGGGCTGATGGTCGTCGGTCTGGCCGCCGACGGCGACGTCGAGCTGCACGAGCTGGACGCGCTGGAGGGCCCGGTCGTCATCGTCGTGGGCAGCGAGGGCAAGGGGCTCTCCCGGCTCGTCGGCGAGACCTGCGACTACCGGGTGCGCATCCCGATGCCCGGTGGCGCCGAGTCGCTGAACGCCGGTGTCGCCGCCGGTGTCGTGCTCTACGAGGCGGCCCGCCGCCGCGCGTGAAGCGGTGCCGCGCGCGACCGTCCGTACGCCCGCCCCAAGTGGCGTGCGGATACGGACGGTTGTGCCGGTAGTCGGGTAATTTTCGCGCCCTGTGCGGCAGATGTGACGCATGGGTGACAAGTGGGTGTCTGTCCTGCCGGTGCGGGGGCTGTCCTGAAGCCCGGGAACCCCCGCAACTCCGGTCGATCTTGGTGATCTTGACGGGTCTCGGACAGGTCCAGCCGGTCAAGGCAGTGTCCAAATCAGAAGTCACTCGGTTAGATGAGTGTGGACACCAGAACACCCCGCACACCCACGGGGGGAAGCTCTTCCGGGTACGACGACCAGCCCGCGCTGAGTACGGTGAAGGTGCCGTCCGACCCGGCGCAGATCGTCGTCAACCACGTGAGTTTCCGCGTGCAGCTCGCCCGGCCCCCGCGCGCAGCCCGCCGGTTCGCCGGCATCGCCGACACGGCACAGCTGCCCGCCGTCAAGGGAGCGGCCAAACGCCGTCCCCCTGTCGTGTGGAGCGGGCGCACCGGGCCCGGTGACTCGGCGCCCACCGAACTCCTGCGCGCCGTACGGGACTCGGCGCCCGGCCGCCCGCCCGGCGCGGACGGCCCGCACGGCGACGTGGGCTCCACCCAGGTGCTGCCCCGCGTCCGCGTCGACGACCCGCCCGCCGGCGTCATCGGCCCGCGCCCCCCCGGAGCGGGGGAGCTCGTCGACCCCGTCGGCCCCAAGGCCCCCGGGACGCAGCTGCTGCACGGCGTGAGCACCGCGCAGAGCGCCTACGACGAGGACCGCTACCACGACGGCTTCGAGGGCCCCGAAGGCCCCGAGGACGGCGGCGAGTTCGAGGAGTTCGACGAGGACGGCGCCCGCCGTGAGCGGCAGGGCGGCGAGTCCGTCCGCCACGCCTACTACCCCGGGCGGCGGATGAACCTCGGCGTCGTCCTGCTGCCGCTGCGGATCTTCCTCGGCTTCGCCTCCATCTACGCCGGCATGGGCAAGCTGTGCGACCCCGTCTACTTCGACGGCGGCAAACGCGGCTCGATGGTGGCCTGGCTGACCTCCCTGCACCCCTGGGGCCTGGCCTCCCCGCTGCGCGACTTCGCCCTCGGCCACCCCGTCGGCTCCGGGCTGACCGTCGCCTTCCTCCAGGTCGTCGTCGGCGTCCTGACCCTCGTGGGCCTCTGGCAGCGCCTCGCGGCGGCCATCGGTGTCCTGCTGTCCGTCGTCCTGCTCGTCACCGTCAGCTGGCGCGCCGCGCCCGTCTACAACGCGCCCGACATCATCTACCTCGCCGCCTGGAGCCCGCTGATCATCGCGGGCGCGCCGTTCTACTCGGTCGACGGGCGGCTGGCGGGCGAGGCCTGGCGCAGGCTGGGCCCGCGCGCCGAGCTGTGGGAGCTGCGCCGCCGCGTGCTGCGCCGGGGCGCCGCCATGGCGACCGTCCTGATCGGCCTCACGCTGATCGCCGGGGCCACGCTGGGCGGGGCGGTCCGCTCGTCCTCGACGGTGCGCGTCCCCGGCCCGTCCGACCCGCCGCTGAACAACCAGCCCGGCTCCCCGCTGCCGCAGCGGCCCGGCAGCCCCACCCCGCGCGGCACCCAGGGCAACTCGGTCGTGCCGGGCACCCCGAGGCCCACCGCGACCAGCCGGCACACGGCCGCCCCGACGGCCACGCCGACCGTGCCGGACGCCGCGCACGCCCCGGCCGGCTCCACCGGCAGCGCCGAGCGGCCGGGCGCCAGCCAGGGCGTCCACACCGCGCGCCCGCCGCACCACCCGGCGGCCCCGGCGGTCCCGCCGCACAGCCCCTCCGGCTCGTCCTCCAGCACGGGCTCGTCCGGCGGCGGCAGTACGGGCGGTACGTCCGGCGGCGCGTCCACCGGCAGCGGTGGCGGTACGAGCGGTGGCGGAGGCGGCGCCCTGGGCGGCCTCCTCGGCTGAGAGCAACAGCGATGCCCCGCACCCGGTTCTCTCCCCGGGTGCGGGGCATCGGCGCGTACGGCCGCGGGGCCGCCCCGCGCCCTTGCGGCAATCCCCTTACCCGGAAAGCCCCTTGAGCTCCTTCGCCGCCTCCGTCAGGTCCTTCGCGGTGTCGATCGCCCGCCAGTACGCGCCCTGCGGCAGCGGGAAGCCCGCGAGCCGCCGCTCGCGCGCCAGCCTCGGGAAGGTCGTGCGTTCGTGGTCACCGCGCTCGGGCAGCAGCTCCGCGAACTCCGGGGAGAACACGTACACGCCCGCGTTGATCAGATACGGGGACGGCGGGGCCTCGACGAAGTCCAGCACATGCCCGAACTCGTCGGTCTCGACAGCGCCCCAGGGGATGCGCGGGCGGGCCAGCGCGAGGGTCGCCGTCGCGCCCCGCTCGTCGTGGAAGGCGGCCATCTCCCGCAGCGAGAACCGGGTCCAGATATCGCCGTTGGCCGCGTACCAGGGCCGGTCGGGGTGCGGCAGCGAGGCCGCCGCGAACCTCAGGCCGCCGCCCCGGCCCAGCGGCTCCGGCTCGACCACCGTCGTCACCCGCAGCGGCAGTCGCGCCGACACGAGCCACTCCCGCAGCACCTCGGCCAGATGGCCGCAGGAGACCACGGCGTCCGTGACCCCCTCGGCGGCGAGCCAGGCCAGCTGATGGCCGATGATCGGGGTCCCGGTGCCCGGGATCTCGACCATCGGCTTGGGGCGGTCGTCGGTGTACGGGCGCAGCCGTGACCCCTGGCCTCCGGCCAGGATCACGGCTTGGGTCGGGTATGGGTACGTGCCGGTCATGCCCGCACGATATGCGGTGCCGTGGGGACACGGACAACGGCCGCGCGTCCCCACGGCACCGGCGGCCCCCCTCGGGGCCTCGCGGCCTGCCGCAGGCGGGTCAGTGACCCTGGCCCTGCACCACGCCCGAGGCGTAGGAGGTGTCGCAGACGGGACGGGAGTAGTTCTGCGCCTGCTTCGCGCCGTAGCGGGCGACGGCGGCGCGGCCGATGGCCCGGGCCAGGTCCGCGCAGTGCTTGGCCAGCGAGGGACGCCCGTTCGTCGCCTCCTGCAGGTGCGTGAGGACGACGCCCGGGTTCTTGCCCTGCAGCTCGGTCAGCAGCCGGTCGCGCAGCACCTCGTGCGGGGCGAGGGCCCGGGCCTGGGTCGAGGCGTTGCCGGAGGAGGCGGTGAGCATCTGCGGGTCGGCGCTCGGCGCCGCCCACGGGACGCGGGTGACGGCGAGGGTCCCCGACAGAACGAGGACGACGGGAAGGACGAGGGCGAGGGTTCTGCCGATGCGGCGGGCGGCCTGGTTCATGCCGCAGATGGTAGCGAGGGGTAATGAAGCGGCGACATCAAGTCACTCGGCCGGGGGATATAACTGCGGCCGCTGGGAAGCGTGATGTTGACGCACGAGGGTCGAAAGCGCAGGCCGTGCCGGGAAGCGGGCGAGCCGCGGCGGTCTGCGGCGGAACGCCCCCGTTTCGGTGGTCGACCTCGGCTTTTCCGCCGGCGCCGGGGGGGCGGCGCGGCGGCCGGGGCCCGCGCCGGTCCCGGACCCGTGGCCCGGTGACCCGCGCGGGCCCCGGTGAAACCTGCCCGGCGCGCCGCCGCAGCTCAGTCGCTCAGTCGCGCACCCGAGGACGTCGAGAAGACGTGCAGCTCACCGGGGCGCGGGACGACATGCACGGTCGCCCCCTTCTCCGGCACCCGGCGGCCGCCCACCCGCACCACGAGATCCTTCGGCTCACCACCGACCTCGGCGGTGCCGTACACATATCCGTCGGCTCCCAGCTCCTCGACGACGTTGACGGTGACCGCGAGCCCGGCCGGCGCGTCCTGCGTCTGCTTGCCCAGGGCCGCCGCCGCCTCGCCGTTCTGCTCGACCACGTCGAAGTGCTCCGGGCGGACACCCACCGTGACCGTACGGTCGCCGCGCTCGGCCGCCGCCGTGAGCGCCTCGCGGGAGACCGGCACCACGCTGTTGCCGAACGTCACGCCGCCGTCGGTGATCGGCACCTCGACCAGGTTCATGGCGGGCGAGCCGATGAAGCCCGCGACGAAGAGATTGGCCGGGCGGTCGTACATGTTCCGGGGCGAGTCCACCTGCTGGAGGATCCCGTCCTTCAGCACGGCGACCCGGTCGCCCATCGTCATCGCCTCGACCTGGTCGTGCGTGACGTACACCGTCGTGATGCCCAGCCGCCGCTGCAGCCCGGCGATCTGCGTACGCGTCTGTACGCGCAGCTTGGCGTCCAGGTTGGACAGCGGCTCGTCCATGAGGAACACCTGCGGCTCGCGCACGATCGCCCGCCCCATCGCCACGCGCTGCCGCTGACCGCCCGAGAGCGCCTTGGGCTTGCGGTCCAGATACTCGGTGAGGTCCAGGATGCGGGCCGCGTCCTCGACCTTCTGCCGGATCTCCGTCTTGTTCACACCGGCGATCTTCAGCGCGAAGCCCATGTTCTGCGCGACGGTCATGTGCGGGTAGAGCGCGTAGTTCTGGAACACCATCGCGATGTCCCGGTCCTTGGGCGGCAGATGCGTCACCTCGCGGTCCCCGATGCGGATCGCGCCCGCGTCGACGTCCTCCAGCCCCGCGAGCATCCGCAGCGAGGTGGACTTGCCGCAGCCCGAGGGCCCGACCAGGACGAGGAACTCGCCGTCCTCGATGGCGATGTCGAGCTGGTCGACGGCGGGCTTGTCGGTGCCCGGGTAGATCCGGGTGGCCTTGTCGTACGTGACCGTAGCCATGGTGTTTCACGGTCCCTTCACCGGCAGGAACGTGCCGGACGATCCGAGTAGAGGGAGTGGTCCAGTCCAATTGGACGGGGCTGCGGGTGACGGTACCGGCGCGTACGGCAGTTGTCAGCAGGATCCGGGTCACGAAAATCACGGCTGGTGCCGCGGCCGAGTCCGGTTAGACTGCACAGGCACGCGACGTGCGCGCCGACTTAGCTCAGCTGGTAGAGCACCGCTCTTGTAAAGCGAAGGTCGTCGGTTCGAGCCCGACAGTCGGCTCCGGTTGCGAGGAACCGCAGGCCCCTTCCATGGGGCCTGCGGTTCTTTCGCGTTCAAGGGGTCAGCGGCGGGCCTCCTCCAGGGGCTCGTCGTGGGCCGGGGCCGGTACGGGGGCCGGGCGGGGGGCGTCCTGGTGGCCCGGCCACCAGGCGCGGTGGCCCAGGAGGGAGGTCACCGTGGGCACGAGCAGCATCGCCATGACGAAGGCGGTGAGCAGGATGCCGAAGGCGACCGCGAAACCCATCTGCTGGAGCATGGAGTTGTCGGCCAGCATCAGCACGCCGAAGGTGCCCGCGAGGATGATCGCGGCGGAGGCGACCGTCGGGGCCGAGCGGGCGACGGCGGTGCGTATCGCCTCGCGCGGGGGGACGCCCCGGCGGACCTCTTCGCGCAGGCGGGCGACCATGAGGATGTTGTAGTCGGTGCCGATGGCGACGACGAAGAGATAGACGATGACCGGCAGCATGAACAGCAGGCCGTTCTTGTGCTGCGCTTCCTGGAAGAGCCAGACGGTCGCGCCGAGGGTCGCGCCGAAGCCGAGGGCGACGGCGGCCATCAGATAGAGCGGGGCGACGAGACTGCGCAGCAGCAGGCCCAGGATGAGCATGATGGCGAGGCCGGCGACGGGGAAGACGAGCTTGTAGTCGTGGCTGACGGCCTTCTCGATGTCGGACAGGACGGCGGAGGTGCCGCCGACGAGGGCCTTGCTGCCGGCGGGCGCGGCCGAGTGGGCCGCGTCGCGCAGGGGGCCGCCGGCGAGCTCGATGGCCTTGTCCTCGGTGGGGCCGTAGGAGAGGGCGACGGCGTACTGGGCGACGCTGCCGTCGGGGCTGACGACGGGCGGGGAGACGGTGCCGACGCCGTCGACGTCCTTGAGCTTCGCCTGGTACGCGCGCAGCGCGCCCGCGTCGAGCCGGCTGCCGTCCTCGGACTTGACGTAGACCATGGCCGGGTCGGACTGGCCCGCGGAGAAGCCGCGTTGGAGGTCCTTCATGGCCTGGACGGACTCCAGCTTCTGCGGCAGCTGGCTGTTGGTGTCGAACTCCGGCTTGAAGCTGAACGTGCCGACGGCGAGCGCGGCGAGGACGACCGTGGAGACGGCGGCGATCAGGCCGGGGCGCCGGGCGACGGCCGAACCCACCCCGCCCGCGAGGCGGTTGCGCGGCTTCTTCTTCCACGCCTTCGACGGCCAGAACGCCTTGGTGCCGAGCAGGGAGAAGACGGCCGGTACGAGCGTGAGCGCGGCGACCAGGGTGACGGCGACGGAGATCGCGAGCGCCGGGCCCATCGCCCGCATCTGGCCCATGGTCGACAGCAGCAGCGCCAGGAAGGCGACGATGACGGCGCCCGCGGCGGAGGCGATCGTCTCGCCGACCCGGGAGACGGCGTCGGCCAGGGCCTCCTTGGGCGGCCGGCCCGCGCGCAGCTCCTCGCGGTAGCGGAAGAGGAGGAAGAGGATGTAGTCGGTGCCGACGCCGAAGAGGACAACGATCAGGATCGGGGAGATCGAGCTGTCGGCCTTCAGGCCGCCGAGGTGGCTGACGGTGCCGATGAGGCCGAGCGCCACCATGAACACCAGGAAGATGATCAGGACCGGCAGCAGGGCGATGAGCGGGCTGCGGAAGATCACCAGCAGCAGCACGATGATGAGCAGCAGCGTCGCGCTCATGATCATCGCGTCGGTGTTGCCGGAGGACTCCCGGGAGTCGAGCTGCGTCGCGGCCTGCCCGGTGAAGCCGACCTTCAACTGGGTGCCGGACAGCAGGGACTTGGCGCCCTCCCGGTAGCCCTTGATCGCGTCGGGCACCGCGCTGTCGTAGGACTTGCGGTCGGCGGCGACGACATTGGCCAGGGCGATCTCGCCGTTGGGGGAGACGGCCTGCGGGCCGGTGACCACCTTGGCGACGCCCTTGCGGTGCTGGTCGTCGAGGGCCTTGGTGATCCGCGCGACCTCGCTCCGGTCGGTCTCGGTGAGCTTTCCGCCGTCGGTGCGCTGGAAGACGCCTATGGCGGAAGGCGTTTCGGTCTTCGGGAAGGCGGCTTCCTGCACCTTTCCGGCCTGTACCGACTCGTAATGCGAAGGCAGGAATTCCGTTTCGTCGGTGGTGGACTTCAGCCCCGGTGCGAGCATGACGAGAGCCACCGCGGCGATGATCCAGGCCGCGATGGTCAGCCAAGGACGGTGGACGGCGAACCGCCCGACTCGTCGGAACATGGTGCTCCTTTTAGCGTGTTCAACAGGTGGTTGAGCAGCCCGGGGAAGAACAGCGACGAACGGGTCCGGTTCGGAAGCGAGTTCGCATCGGGCGGATCCACGCTAGGGGCGCCGGTTTCATGGACTCAATGGAATCCGGGGGTATCCGGGGAGAAATCGACCCTGGGGCGGGGCAGCCCTCATCCCGGCGGAGGAGGCGAATTCCCCTCTCTCCACCGCAGGGTAGAGAACCGCCCCTGAGGACCGCCTTCGTACGGATTAGGGGGCCGGCGCGTCCGGAGAATTACCGGGGTACGGATCCGGGTGCCCGGACGCGTCCGCGGCGACCGCCGGCCGCGTGGTGATGCCCGCCGTGACCAGGTAGCCGCTGACGAGCGCGGCGAGGAGCATGATGCCCGCGCCCCAGGCGATCGCGACGGTGAAGCCGTGGACGGTGCCGGCGCGCACGACCAGGGCGCGCAGACCCGGGGTGAGACGGCCGCCGGCGGGGGACTTGAGGTGGGTGGTGATGTAGGCGGTGCTGCTGGACGTGGCGATCGTGTTGAGCAGAGCCGTGCCGATCGAACCGCCCACCTGCTGCGAGGTGTTGAGGGTGGCGGAAGTGACACCCGAGTCGGAGGGGGCGACCCCGGCGGTCGCGGTGGCCATGACCGGCATCATGATCAGGCCCATGCCCAGCCCGAGGAGGAGTTCGGCGGGCAGGACGTGCGAGACGTACGCGGGCCCCGTCGGCAGGAACGTCAGCAGGAACAGGCCCGTCGCCCCGAGGAAGGCCCCTGGCGCCATGAGCGTGCGCGGCGGGACGCGCGGCAGCAGCCGCGCGGAGATCTGCGTCGCGCCCAGGACGATGCCGGCCGTCATCGGCAGGAACGCGAGCCCGGTCCGCAGCGGCGAGTAGCCGAGGACGACCTGGAGGTAGTAGGTCATGAACAGGAACATCCCGAACATGGCGATCACGGCCAGGCTCATCGTCAGGAAGCAGCCGGCCCGCGTGCGGTCGCGGACGATGTGCAGGGGCAGCAGCGGGTTGGGCGCGCGCGTCTGCCACCAGCCGAACACGGCCAGCAGCAACAGCCCGCCGCCCAGCAGCCCGAGCACGAGCGGATCGCCCCAGCCGCGCGGTTCGGCCGCGCCGCACCCGTAGACGATCGCGACGAGCCCGCCGCAGCCGAGGGCGGCACCGGGGACGTCCAGGCGGGCGCCGTCGCGGACGCGCCGGCGGTCGTCGCGCAGCAGCCACGTGGCCCCGGTCAGCGCGATCAGCGCGATCGGGACGTTCACGTACAGGCACCAGCGCCAGGTGAGGAATTCGGTCAGCAGGCCGCCGCAGACGAGCCCGATCGCCGCGCCGCCGCCCGCGATCGCGCCGTAGATCCCGAAGGCTTTGCTGCGCTCCTTCACGTCCGTGAAGGTGATCGAGAGCAGGGACAGCGCGGACGGTGCGAGGAGGGCCCCGAAACAGCCCTGCAGGGCGCGCGCGGCGAAGAGCATCCAGGGTTCCTGCGCGGCGCCGCCGAGCGCGGAGGCCGCCGCGAATCCGGCCAGTCCGGTCATGAACGTCCGCTTGCGGCCCACGAGATCGGCGATTCTGCCGCCCAGCAGGAGCAGTCCGCCGAAGGCGAGGGTGTAGGCGGTGATGACCCACTGCCGGTTGCCGTCGGAGATGCCGAGGGAGCGCTGGGCGGAGGGGAGGGCGATGTTCACGATGGTCGCGTCGAGCACGACCATGAGCTGTGCGATCGCGATGGTGACCAGGGCCCACCACCGGCGGGGGTCGGGTATGTCCGTTTCTGCGTCGGACGGGCCGTCGGTCGGTCCGTTGGCCGGTCCGCCGGTCGGCCCGTCGGCCGGACCGTCACCGGGTATGCAGGATTCGGGATCGGTATGCGCGGAGTTCGCCGGATTCATCGGGCTCATGGGCACCTGCTCTCGCAGCCGACACCGTGCAGAGGCGCCCTCCAGGGTAGGCCCGGTCCCCGGCATCCGCTTGTCGAGATGGCGTGAAACCGTCGGTCCTGGGGCGGCGTGGAGGGGTGCTGTCGCGGTGCTGGGGGAGCGTGTTCCGGGGCCCCGGTGCGTACGTGCGCCCCCGGTGTCACACCCGCGGGAAGCGTGCCAGCAGGTCCCAGATCGCCGGGTTGTCGCCCAGCCCTTCGTGCATGTCGGTCAGGTCGGCGACCAGGTCGTGCAGGAAGTCCCGTGCCTCGCGCCGCAGTTCGGCGTGGTTGAAGGTGAGCGGCGGTTCGTCGGCCGCCATCCAGTCGGCGGCGATCTCGACCCAGCCGAAGCGCCGCTCGAAGGTCACGCAGTCCGTGGACTCGGTGAAGTCCAGCTCCGCGAACTGCGTGGTCGCGGCCCGGCTGCCGCGCGGGTCGCGGTCGAGCCGCTCGACGATGTCGCACAGCGCCCACGCGAAGTCCAGCACGGGAACCCATCCCCAGGCTGTGGAAATCTCCCGGTCGGCCTTGACGTCCGCGACGTAGACGTCACCGCAGAACAGATCGTGCCGCAGCGTCCGCACGTCGGCGGTGCGGTAGTCCGTCTGCGGCGGGTCGGGGAAGCGGCGCGAGAGCGAGTAGCCGAGGTCGATCACGCCTCGATGGTGTCACGGCGGGGTCCGTACGCGTAAACGCGTTCGTGATCGCGTTGGCGTTGGCGTTCGCGTTCGCGTACGGACGCGGGCCCGCGCCCTCGCCCGGGGTGGGGGGTGGCGAGGGCGCGGGCCCAGTCGGTGAGCGGAGCGGCTCGGGTCAGCGACCGGTCACGGCGTCCGTGATCACAGCGTCGATGGTCACGGCGTCCGCGGTCACTTGACGTTGATCGCGGTCCAGGTGGCCGCGACGGCCTTGTACTCGGCGCTGTCGGCGCCGTAGAGGTCCGCGGCGGCCTTCAGCGTGCCGACGCGGGCGGCCTTGTAGTCGGTCGTGGACGTGAAGTACGTGGTCAGCGCCTTGTACCAGATCTTGATGGCCTTGTCCCGGCCGATGCCGGAGAGCTTGGACTTGTCGTAGGTCGGGCTGTCGTAGCTGACGTCGCCCACCTTCTTGCTGCCGCTGCCCTCGGACAGCAGGTAGAAGAAGTGGTTCGCCGGGCCGGAGGAGTAGTGGACATCGGTCTTGCCCAGGCCCGAGGACCAGTAGTCCTTGGACTTGCCGTCCTTGCTCGGCTTGTCCATGTATCGCAGCGGGCTGCCGTCGCCGTTGATGTCGATCTTCTCGCCGATCAGGTAGTCCCCGGGGTCGGCCGGGTTGTTGGCGTAGAACTCGACGGCGGTGCCGAAGATGTCGCTGGTCGCCTCGTTCAGGCCGCCGGACTCGCCGCTGTAGACGAGGTTGGCGGTCGCGGCGGTGACGCCGTGGCTCATCTCGTGGGCGGCCACGTCCAGCGCGGTCAGCGGGTGCTTGTTGCCCTCGCCGTCGCCGTAGGTCATGCAGAAGCACTCGTCGTCCCAGAAGGCGTTGACGTAGTTGTCGCCGTAGTGGACGCGCGAGTAGGCGGCCTTGCCGTCGCCGCGGATGCCGTTGCGGCCCAGGACGTTCTTGTAGAAGTCCCAGGTGACGGCGGCGCCGTAGTGGGCGTCGACACCGGCGGTCTGCCGGCCGCCGCCCCAGACGTCGGAGGAGTTGGTGAACAGGGCGCCCGTGCCGTTGGAGCCCTGGTCGAGGTCGTAGGTCTTGTGGCCGCCGCGCGAGCCGTCGGTCAGCTCGTAGCCGGAGCCGTTCTTGGTGGTGGTCAGGTCCACCTTGCCGCTGTAGGTGCTGGTGCCCGAGCCGGTCTCGATCGCCTCGCGCTCGAAGAGCTTCTTGCCGGTCGTCGCGTCCGTGACGACGTGCAGCTTGCTCGGGGTGCCGTCCTTCTGCACACCGGTCACGACGGTCTCGTACGCGAGGACCGGCTTGCCCTCCGCCGCCCAGATGATCTTGCGCGGCTCCTGGCCGGCGTCGGTCTTCGCGGTCTTCTGGTCGGCCGCCACCCCCAGCGCCGCCTTCTTCGCGGTCTGCGGCGCGACCGACGGGGTCGTCGTGGGCACGGATATCTCGGCCTCGGTCGCCTTGGTGACCTCGCGGGCACCGCTCTTCTTCTGGTGCACGACGAGATCGCCGCCGAGCACCGGAAGGCCGTCGTAGGTGCGCTCGTAACGCGTGTGCACCGTGCCGTCGGCGTCCTTGACGACGTCCTTGACGACCAGCTTCTCCTTGCTGCCGAGGCCGAGCTTCGCCGCGGCGGCGGGCGCCTCGCCCTGTGCGCTCTGAATCGCGGAAACCTTCTGCCCGGCCGAGAGCGCGAGCGCCTGCCCGCCGCCCGCGCGCTCCGGGGAGGCGGTCGCCGTGGCGGACTGCACACCGACCACGACCATGGCCGCGGAGGCCACGAGCGCGGCGGCGCGCAGGGTGTTCTTGCGGGCTGCGGAAGAAGTGGAGTTGGTCAGGCTCACTGTCTCTCCTCGTGCGGGACCGCGAACTCACGGCCCTGAATGGGGGGTTCGGGGGGATCGGGGACGACCCGCCCGACTGCACATGTGGTGCTGGAGTGAAGTGAGGGAGACGGTGCCACGGATTGCCCGACATTGACAGGGGCGCAACAAGGATTTGATCTGGCGTTCTCCGGAACGCGGTGGATTGCATCCGCTATGCGGTGAACTGCCCGCCACAGGTATGGACTTGCTGTCTCACGAAGTGGCGTTCGACTGCCGCGATTGCATGCGATCGCGTGCGGATCCGTGCGAGTGTGCGCGGAGGTGTGCGTTCCGGGGTGACACTGTGTGTGTTCCGTGGACGCAGAGGTGTTCAACTATGCGCGATTGCAGGCGTTTCGGGCAAGGGCGCGTGAGGCTGCTGTCCAACTGGTGGAATTGCCTTGCGCGGTGAGGGTGCGCGTGCCTTGCGCTAGCAGAACGAGCAAAGGGCGGAAAGGTTCCCGGGGTCGGGCTGCGGCCCGTACGCGTGCTGCCTGTCCGCATGCTGCTCGTCGCGCCGGGCCGGGCGGGCTGCCGCGCTACCGGCCCGCCGGGCCGCTGGGCTGAGCGCGGTCGTCACGAACGCGGCATACCGTGGGCACGCGTACGGGCGGCGGCTCGTGGCCGCCGCCCGGGGCGGTGGGGCTGTTCAGCTACGACTGCCCGCTGCGGCGCTCCTAGCGGGAGCGCCGCAGCGGGCAGTACGGGAGGGCGCCGTCCTCGTCGGCGGGCGGCACGCGTTCTCGATGGAGCGGGGGGCCGTTTTCGATGTGCGGCTCCGCCGCGTGGGCGCGACAGTCCCCCAGAGAGGGGTGCCGGACGTCCGGCGGAGCGCTCAGGCGGGCGGGTTGTCCTCCGGCTTCTCCTGGGCGCCGAGCTGCTCCTTGAGCTTCTCCTGGGCGGCGTCGACCTGCCCGCTGTACTTGCCGCCGGTCTTCTCGTCGAACATGTCTCCGGCCTTGTCGATGCCCTTGCCGGCCTGGTCCTCGTGGCCCTTGAGCATTTGCTTGAGCTTGTCGAGTACGGACATGGCTGCCCTCCTTGCGGAACGTGACACCTCCAGGATCGCCGCATTCCGCGCGAAACGCATCCGCGAGGGTGGGGGTGCGGTGCCGCGTGTACGGGGCGCGTACGGGGCCGGGGCGCCCGGGGGCGCGTACGTACGGGCCGGTGCCGGGCGGCCGGGCCGTACGCACAGGTGCGCACCCGGAACGGTACGTACGCGGTACGTACCGTTCCGGGTGCGCTCGGTAAGGGTGGCTGTGGTGCGGTGTCTCAGCCCGTGCTCGTGTATCCGCAGTTCCAGCACTTGTACACGCCGTTACCCATCCCCTGCATCATGTTCTGGCAGTTCGGGCAGGCCAGCCCCAGCGGCCTCAGCGGGGCCGGGGTACGGGCCCCACAGGGCACGTCGGGCACATGCCGCGCACGACCACCGGCGAGTTCGCATCGCCCGGCCGCTCCGCCACCACGACCACCCGCAGCAGCCGCCGGCACCCCGGGCAGCGCTCGTACTCGCGACCCCGGTCCCTCAGCGCAGCGGCAAGAATGCGTTCGAGCGAGTCGCCGTCGTCCATGGTGCGTGAATCCTGTCTCCACGGGTCCCCCTCCTCCGGTGTCCGGTACCCGCCCCGGTGCTGCCCAACTCCGCCGCCGCCCGCCGGTTACGCGATGGCGGCCGTACGCCGCCGGGCCGGGCGGACGGGCTTGCTCCGGACGAATTCCACCGCTTTGAGGATGCCCCGATACGGCGTTCGCCATACGCGTTTGCCCGCCCCGCGCGGGCGGATTAGCGGTTCGCAGTGGCCCCTTGGGTCACTGCCAGCCGCGTGCGGCACAGGCGGCACAGGCGAAGTACCGGCAGGCCCGGGTCGGCACGTGCTCCGGCTCCCTCCCACCGTCCTCACGGAGCCAGCCCGCGCGGCGCTCCTCCTTCGTCGCCAGCCGCAGCGCGCTCGCGGGCACGTCCCATTCGAGCCCGCCACCGGGCAGGCGCACCTGCACGTGCGGGCCTACGTGGCCCATGACTTGGCACATGGTGCCGTCGCGCTTGTCGATGACGAAGGCGCCTACGCGGTAAGTGAAGGCGGAGCCGGGTGAGGTGGGCTTTCCGGGTGTCACGGTTTTCCCTCTCGGGTGATCTCGGTCGGAGTGCCATCAGGCTGGCGGGGCCCGGCATAGGCTCGGAAGAGGGAGCGCGCTGCAAACAACGTGTTGTGCAAGGGAGTTGAGGGAGTCAATGCATGGCCAAGGCTGAGAGGGTGCACGGGATGGGGCGGCCCAAGGTCGGCTGGGATTTCTTCGGGTCGGAGCTGAAGCGGCGCAGGGAGAGGGTCGGTCTCACGCAGCAGCAGCTGGGCGCGAAGGTGTTCTGCTCGGGTTCGTACATCGGCCAGATCGAGAACGGGATCCGCAAACCGCAGCCGGAGCTCGCGCAACTCCTCGATGAGGCGTTGGAGACGGACGGATCCTTCGACCGGATGTGCGAGGAGCTGGTCAATAACTCCCCGTACGAGCGCTACTTCGCGGACGGGCCGTATCTGGAGAGCAGGGCGCTCACCATCCGCCAATACGCGCCGCTGTACATTCCGGGCCTGTTGCAGACGGCCGACTACGCTCGCGCGGTCTACTTGGCCAGCGTCCCGTATCTGACCGATGCGGAGATCGAGGCCCGGATCTCCCAACGGCTGGACCGACAGCCCATCCTCGATCACCCAACAGAGCCCCTGTTCTGGACGGTTCTCGATCAGAGTGTCATCCAGCGCACAGCGGGCAATCCGTCAGTGATGCACCGTCAGCTCACGCACATCGTGGCGCTGACGGAAAGGCGGCGCATCCGCGTGCAGGTGCTGCCGTTGGACGGGAGCCTCCCTCCGCTGGGCGGCCTGACCAAGCTCATGACCTTCGCGGACGCCCCACCAGTGGTCTATTGCGAGGGAGCCCGGACCGGCGGCCTGGTGGACGACCCGGCCGAGGTGCACAGGTTCGAGCTGATCTACGGTCTTCTCCAGGCTGCTGCCTTGCCCCAAGAGGCGTCGCTGGACCTGATCCGATCAGTAGCAGAGAGGTACGCGCATGAGAGACCTTGACCTGAATGTCGCGGCGTGGCGCAAGAGCAACTACAGCGGAGGCGGTGCCGGGACCGGGAGCGACGACTGCGTCGAAGTCGCCGACAACATACCGGGTGTTGTACCGGTACGGGACTCCAAACGGCCGTACGGCCCGGCCCTCGTCGTCCCCGCCCACGCCTGGGCGGAGTTCACCGCTTCGCTCAGGCCCGCCACTGGGACCCGCCGTAACAGCGACTGACGCCGCTGGGCGTCGCTTCAGAGACAGCGGATGGCCTGGCCGAGGTCGGCACCGTAGGAGGCCCAGCAGATCACTGACCCGTCGTCGTCGATCTGCCCCATGAACCACTCGCCGTCGTGCAGCACGAGGCACAGGTCATGGAACCCCAGGATCGTTTCGGGCTGGAGCGGCGTGTAATCGCGGTGGCCGGAGTCTTCGGCGACGACGAACCGGTCGAGGGGAAGCAAGACGGCGCCTCGGTCGCCGGAGAGAGCACGAACATGTTCGATCGTCCATCCGGCAGGGAGTCTTGATTCCATTGCGGCATTGTCTCAGCAGCCATCGCCTCATCCCGCATGCCCGACGTACGACCGGTACCGTCGCGCCAGGAGCGGGCTCGTCCCAAACGGACACGGCATACCTGAGTGAGGAGACGCTATGACTGGTGAACGCCTTCCTGGCAGTGGCGCGACCGACTGGAGTGAGCTGCGTGCTGAGTTCGCCTTCAGTGCTGAGGAAGAGGCGGAGATCCAGGCGGGCAAGGAACGGCTTCTCGCCGTGGCGCGTGCTTGCCGTGCGTCCGAGGCTGGCCTGGCCGTCCCCGGACGGGAATAGGAGGAGCCAACCTCCGGTTGTCGGGGGAGTCCGGCACGTCGACAGCAGAAGGCAGGCGGAACCCATGGCACCCATCCAGGGCCTCGGCACCATCGGAATCTGGACCATGGAACTGCGCGCGGACGGACCCGAACAGCTCGGGGCGGTCCAGGAAGCCGCGGCGGAGCTGGACGAGCTGGGCTTCGGGTCCGTGTGGATCGGCGGCAGCCCCAGCGTCGCGCAGGCCGCGCACGTGCTGGAGGCGACGCGGAACCTCACCGTGGGCACGAGCATCCTCAGTATCTGGCAGCACGAGGCGGCGGACGTCGCCGCGCAGTACGGGGCGCTTCCGCCGGGCGTCCGGGAGCGCTTCGTACTCGGACTCGGGGTCAGCCACGCCAAGTTGGCGGCGCAGTACGCGCGTCCGTACCCGGCGATGAAGGAGTACCTGGCCGCGCTGGACGGCGCACCGGTGCCCGTACCGGCCGAGCGGCGTGTCCTGGCGGCGCTGGGGCCGAAGATGCTCGGGCTCGCCGCCGACCGCGCGGCCGGCGCGATCCCGTACCTCGTGGCGACGGAACACACCGCGCAGGCGAGGGAGACGCTGGGCGGCGAGGCGTTCCTCGCTCCTGAGCTGCCCGTGGTCCTCGACACGGACCTGTCCCGCGCGCGGGAGGCCGCCCGCGAACACATCGATTTCTACCTGGCGTTGCCCAACTACACCAACAACTTCGTGCGCCTGGGCTTCACGGAGGACGACTTCAAGAGCGGCGGCAGCGACCGCCTCCTGGACGCCCTCTTCGCCCTCGGCGACGCGGAGCGCGTACGCGAGCGGGTGCGGGAGCACGTGGCGGCCGGGGCGGATCACGTCGCCGTGCAGGTCGTGGTGCCGGGTGGTCGGAACCTGGACGCGGTGCGGCCGAAGTGGCGGGAGCTGGCGGAGGCGTTGGTGTCGGACCGCTGAGAAGACGCGACCGCCCACCCGTGCGCGCTGGTCGGCGTGTTGCTGTGAACCCTGTGGTCAGGCGGACGGGACACCGGCGGTCTTGAAGTCGGCCTCCAACAGCCGGGACACCAACCGCCGTGCGCCGCTGGGTGTCCCGGGCCGCTCGGGCGCGAGCCGTGTGACGGCTTGATCCAGCCAGTCGGCATTGCCCAGCTGCTCGGTGGCCTGCGCTTTCGTCAGTTGTCTGACGAGTTCGTCAACCAGCAGGATCTCGCTTGTGCGGTAGCGGCGTTCGTGGTGGCTGAATCGGCCGGTCCAGTGCTCGTACGGGTGGCGCAGCATACCCCTGAGACAGGAGCCGTGGCTGTCGATGCCGTCTTCTCCGGATTCCGATCCGAGGAAGTCGTTGAGAGCGCCGACGGTGCGGGAGCTCGACCAGCGCCGGGCTGTCACAAAGAGCGAGAGTTCCATGAACCTGGACCAGGGGATCAGCTCTTGCTGCGCACCCTTCGCATGCGGGCGTATGCCTTCGGGCGTCAGCTTCAGGTGTGCCCCGCAGTGCCGTTCGGGGTCGCCGATGACCCACTGGGAGCCGGTACGCTCCAACGGTCCAAGAGATGTTCTCAAGGTCCCCCCTGCATGCGAAGTGCCTTCCCCGTGGGGAAAGTACCTGAAGTGATCGACGGGCGAAACAGCCGCTTCGTCAACGGAGTGGACAGGAGAGGTCGGACAGGCAGCGGTTGGGGGAGCACGCCACCACGGCAATGGAGTGGAAGAGTGTGCCTTTCAAGTAGTGCCCGAGGGACACATCGTCGCCGTGAGCCAGTCGCTCCGCAGCGGATCGTGTCCGGGAAGCCCGCAGGGCCGGGTCCCGGTCGCGGTCGGATGCGAACCGGGCGGATACTGAGGACAGTTGGAGTCCTGTCCAGTCCGCTGCCTCCTCCGGGGCGTCCCAGGTTCCTTGGACCAGCGCGGCCGGTTTCAGTAGCCAGTGCGCGGTCTGGACCGGAGGAACACCCGTAGTGGGAAACTCGGCGACGGCCTGCCGATGACGGTCGAGGACGTCGGCCGGGCTGGAGGCGGAGGGCGCCGGGCCGGGCGGGCGTCGGATCCATTCCTTGTCGAAGTCGGGCTTCTCGCCCACCCATTGATAGCCGTGGAAGTGCACGGGTGTTCCGCTTCTGTGCGTGTGCCGATGGGGAGCGGCTCCCGCCCTCATGGACCGGGAGGGCGGGAGCCGCGGTAGGGGAGGTCAGGCGGAGAGGCCGAAGCGGCTGGGGTCGATGCCGGCCGCGTGGAGTTCGGCGGTGGTGAACCGCAGCGGTTCGGCCTGGGGGCGCTTGCTGTCGCCCATGGCCCAGGCGTCCTCGCCGATGCGGGCGAGGGTCACGCAGGCTTCGCCGTCGGGGTGCGTGTTGCCGCCGCACGCCCTGACGAACTGGGCGTCGTGGATGTCGAGCCCGTACAGGTCAGTCATGGAAAACCTTCCTGAGAGACGGAGTTCGTTTCTGCCCGGACATTGTGGCGGCACGGTGCAGGCGGATCTACCGCGTTTCCTGTTCCCTCAAGAAGTCGTTCCGGATGCTCTCTGCGAGAGCCTGCATCCTCTCGCCGTAAAGCGCCACTTGCTCGAAGTTCTCGAACTTGTCGGCGTACAGTTCGATGTCCCGCCGCTCGCTGGTGGTGACCTCGGCGTGTGGAATCTCGACCACGACGAGGCGGGCGTCGAAGAGCACGAAAGAAGACGTGGGTACGCCGGGCATGGGCGCCGACAGGGGGATGACGCCGACGGCGATATTAGGCATGCGCGACATGGTGACGAGCTTGTCCAACTGTGCCGCCATCATCGGCGGCGGGATGAGCTGCCACCTCAGAACGGACTCGGTAAGGAGAAAGCGAAAGGTCCGTTCCCGGTCGTAGAGAATTTCCTGGCGGCGCAGCCGTGCCCCGATCATCTTCTCCAGGGCGTCGTCCGTCAGGTCGCGGTTCCCGAGGATGCCGCGCACGTACTCCGGTGTCTGCAGCAGGCCGGGAACGCACGACGGCTGGAAGAGCCGCAGCAGTTTGGTCCGGGCTTCGACGGCCCCGATGGCTGCCTGGTGTTTGTGCAGCCCGGAGCGTTGGTGGATCCGCCAGGCCGTGACCTCGGTGGCCACCCGGCGGGCGACCTCGGCCAGTTGGTCCTTGACCTCGTCGGAGACCTCCAGGGCCGTGAGGATCCGTTCGACATCGATGACGCTGGGAGGCAGCACCCCGTTCTCGATCTTGCTGAGCTTGCTCGGAGACATGAGTGCGCCGCGGGCAACCACCTTGGCCTGCTTGCCGCCGGCCTCGCGCAGTTCCCGCAGCGCTTTACCGAGCTCCGTGGGGTTCACCCTGTGCCGTACCGCTCCCACCATTCCCGGAACGGCACGGCGTGAGCGAGAGCGGTGTCACGGTGGGCTGTCCACGCGGCCACATCAGGCTGGGACTCGGCGCCGAGGAACTTTCCACCCGCTCCGTAGTTCATGGTGACCGTCGTCGTCTCGTCGAACATCCAGAAGTCGGGCACGCCCTCCAGGGGGTTGGGCTGGTCCGTGGTGTCGAGAATGAAGAACTCCTCGCCCGATCCGGCGTTTTTGCGGTATCCCCAGCCCAGTTCGAACCTGAGATAGTCCGTGAGCGGTCGGGACAGGATGTGTACGCGGTACATGCGCTTGCCAGCTTCGACATTCGCGCGTACTTCGTCCGCCCATTCCTGGTTGTAGTCCTCGGGCTGTGCTTCGCCGGAGAGGAAAGCCCGCAGGTTCTCCGGGTCGGACGAACCCGTGTAGTCGTCCAGTGTCTCCAGCCTGAACGCTTCCCGCCGGAAGTCGGCGAACAGCTTCTCGAACTCGTCAGGCGAGATGTTCACGGGCCAGCCTCCGAAGCAGCGACATGGGGATCCGCACGGCCGTCTCGTTCTCCGGGAGCCGCATGGCCGCGAGTGCTTCCGGGTCGTCCACCTTGCGGCCCTGGACTATCGCGTCGTCAGTGTCGTCGACGGCGAAGACCTGTGGGCACGCACCTTTCTCACACTCTCCGACCAGTCGTGTCAGTGCCATACCGAGCCCCCTGCCTGAGGTCAGTGGTGTCCGGGCCGATGTTCCCGGCCCCGTGATCAGGCCGTCAAGCAGGGGAAGTTGAGGGAACGGGAAACCGTTCGGGGGTCTACGTTGACTCGACCGGGCCAGTTCGGCTGAAAATGGTCGGCCGGGGATGAAGGAGCCCTGCGTGGGCGGGGGCGGTCCGCTCCGTGAAGGTGTCGCCGACGAGGGCGCAGCGGTGCTGCTGAGTGCTGCCGATGAGCAGGGGCGCAGGAGCTGAACTGTGCGTAACGTCAGGCTCGGCCAGCGGACGGATGAGGGCCGCCTCGGACGAGACGACCCTCGTAGATCAGCGTTCCCGCGCACTGGTCGCGGTGGCGCAAGCCGATGTCAGCCGTTCCATCCGGGCTTCAGCGACACCTGGTCCAGAATGAAGTTGCACTGGTTGCCCGATCCGCACGAGATCTTGATGTCGTTCATGCCCTTGTTGAGGGTGACGTACGCATAGGTGTGCGTCCAACCCCTCTCCCAGTCGCCATTCTTGGCCTGAGAGAAGTTCTTCATGTTCAGCGACTTCTCGTTGTCCTGACCGTTGACTGTGACCGTGGAGCTCGCGTCCGTTCCCGGCACCCCGTAGTTCACGTACAGCGTGTACTTCCCGGCCTCGGGGACCTCGACGTTCCAGTCCACTGCGGACCCGGGGTTGTTCATCCCCGTTATGTAGATGCCACCGTCGGCCTTGGCGCCCTTGACGTCCTTCGACGTGACTGCACCGCCGCTGAGCTTCAGGGTCGCTGCGTCCCGCTGCTGGAGCCCGGCGGCCGAAGGATTGCTCGGCTGGTCCGACTTGCCGGGGTCGGGCTTCTTGCTCGGCTCCGAGGACGGCTTGTCACTGCCGTTCGCCGTGTTCTGCGACTGCCGCTTGTCGTCCCCGCTGTTGTTGAGCATCGCGACACCGATACCGCCCGCGACCACCACGACCACGGCTATTGCCGCGATCAGCAGCCCCCGCCGGTTGGACCCGGAACCGGACCCCCGGCCGCCGTGCTGAGCGTGCTGCTGCGGCGGCACCGGCGCACCAGGCGCGCCCCCGCCCTGCGCGCCCCCCGGCAACGTCTCGGGGGCCGCGTAGTGCGGCGCGGGCTGCCGCTGCGCGGCGGAGGGGTACTGGCGCGAACCGACGGGCCGGACCTGGTTGTACGAGATGCGGGGCACCCCGGGCTGAGGATCGGCGGAAGAGGCCGAAGAGGCGGAATCCTCCTCGCCGCCCTCCGAGCGGTACAGGTACGCGAACGGGTCGTCCTTCTCCGGCGTGCCCGACGTACCCGCTGCACCGTTGTTCCCGGCGGTCATCCCCTGTCACTCCCAACCTGGCGCGCCCGTCGTCGACGCCCACAGCCCTCATCCGTACGCGTCGCGGACCGCCGCTGCCGGGCCGGGGCGGCCCGGAGCACACGGTCCGAATGGCCAGAATCTCACGATCGATTCATGCTGCGCAGCGCGAGGCCGCACCGCGCAGCCTACCTTGACGCGGCGAGGTCACGCCTTGGTACGGACCGCAGCCCCGGGGGCTACCCGGCGCGCCGTCCGGCCCTGGCCCGTGACCGCTTTTCGACGTACATGCGTTGGTCCGCCGAGCGCAGCACCTCATCGGCGGACATACCGCAGCCGGCCCAGCCGATGCCGAAGCTGGCGCCGACCCGTACGGCCCGCCCGTCGACGCGGATCGGCGGGAGGATGGCCCCCCGCAGACGGGCGGCGAGATCCTCGGCGTCGGCCTGGCCGAGGCCGTCGGCGAGGACGACGAACTCGTCGCCGCCGAGCCGGGCGACGGTGTCCCCGTCGCGGACGGCGGCGCTGAGCCGGCGCGCGACCTCGATGAGGACGGCGTCACCGGTGTGGTGCCCGAAGCGGTCGTTGATGGCCTTGAAGCCGTCGAGGTCGCAGAAGAGGACGGCGAGCCCCTTGGCGCCGTCGTCGCTCTCCTCGTCGGGCGCGACGGTGTGCACATGGCCGGGGTGGACGGCGGGCCCGGGCATGAACCCACCGGTGATCGCGTACGGCCCGGGCCCCTCACCCATCGCACTGACCGCACCGCCCCCGTCCCCAACTCCGTCCGCACCGGCCCCGCTTGCCCCGTAGACGCCCAGCGCGACCCCCTCCGCGACGGCGGCCACGCTCTCGACCTCCTCGAACCCCTGGAGGCACCCGTAGTCGAAGGAGTCGTACGCGCCGGCGGCATCGGCCGACGGCTGCTCGCTGTCCGGCGCCTGCGCGCACAGCCGGCTGGTGAGGCGGGCGCGCAGTTCGGCGCTGTTGGGCAGTCCGGTCAGGGCGTCGTGGCTGGCGCGGTGGGCGAGCTGGAGCTCGTGCCGCTTGCGTTCCTCGATGTCCTCGACGTGCGTGAGGAGGAAGCGGGGGCCGTCGGCGGCGTCGGCGACGACGGAGTTGCGCAGCGAGACCCACACGTAGCTGCCGTCGCGGCGCACGAGGCGCAGTTCGGCCCGGCCGCCCTCGGCGGAGGTGCGCAGCAGGGTGCCTATGTCCTCCGGGTGCACGAGGTCGCAGAAGGAATAGCGGCGCATCTGCGAGGCCGTCCGGCCCAGCAGCCGGCACAGGGCGTCGTTGGTGCGGTGCAGCCGCCCGTGCTGGTCGCCGCCCATTTCCGCGATGGCCATGCCGCTGGGCGCGTACTCGAATGCCTGCCGGAAGCTCTCCTCGCTCGCCCGCAACGCCTGCTGTTCACGCTCCAAACGGACGAGGGCACGCTGCATATTTGCGCGTAGACGAGCGTTACTGATCGCAATGGACGCCTGAAAGGCGTACATCTGCAGGGCCTCCCGGCCCCAGGCCCCGGGACGGCGGCCGTTGCGCGGTTTGTCGACGGAGATCACGCCGAGCAGATCGCCGCTCGCGGTGTACATCGGGGCGAAGAGACGGTCCATGGGATGCCACTCGTCCTCGCCCACGGGCGCGGCCCCGCCGGAACTCCACTGCGGTACGTCGTCGTTGTCGAGCACCCACCCTTCGGTGTAAGGGATGAAGCGCAGCGTCCCCCACTGCTCCGCCATCGCCAGCCGGCGCTCCCAGGACACCCGCGAGCCCACCCGGCCCGCCATGAGGGCTTCGGCCCCCGCGCTGCCCGCGACGGCGGCGACGACGAGATCGCCGTCCGGGCGTACCAGATTGACGGCCGAGAGCTCATATCCGAGCCCAGCGACGATGCCGTCCGCGACGGTCTGCAAGGTGTCCGCCAGGCTCCTGGCCGTGTTGAGATCGGCGATGACCTGGTGCAGGCCCTTCAAGGTGGTCAGGCGGACATATGGCCCCGACTCGGTCTCCATCTTCGCTCTCCCCCGAGACTTCGACAGCAACTCCAGGCTTCTTGTCGTTCATTTACCCGGCCACTGAATCACAGCGAGCTGACCACCCGGTACACAGGGTCAACAATTAGAGGCCCCTGTGACACATGTCACAGGTCGGGATGGTGTCGTGCTACTGGCCTTTTAACGCGTCCGTATGCTTCGTGAACGCAAATCCGGAACACGTTCCGCCCTCGACCGGGCGCCAAACGGAAGGGATCCGTACCCGTTGCGGAACCTCCGCGCCACCGGCTCGGTCGGTTTCTGTACGTATTCGGCACCCATTCGACCTAGGACCGTCCTGGTCCTGTGGTCCGATGCACTGGAGGCGATCCGGCGGCTAGCGTGCATGGCGTGTTGCAGACGACTTTCCCTCGCGAGACCGCCATAGCCCATGCTGAAGGGGTGAGCGCAGACGACTTCCGTGCCGCCCTCGCCCGCCTCGCGGCCGGCGTGGTGCTCGTGACCGCGCACGACCCCGAGCACGGTCCGCACGGCGAGGACGTCGGGATGACGGCGACGGCCTTCCTGTCCGTCTCCCTCGAACCGCCACTCGTGATGGTGAGCGTTCGCAACGACTCCCGCATGGACGATCTCCTGGAGCGCCAGCCGCTGTGGGCGGTGTCCGTGCTGTCCGAGAGCCAGCGGCACATCGCCGGCCGCTTCGCGATGAAGGGCCGCATCAGCGACCGGCTGCTGTTCGAGGACATCCCCTACGAGCGCGGACCGGCCACCGACACCCCGCTCGTGCGCGGCGCGCTCGCGCAGCTGGAGTGCCGTACGGAACAGCGCGTCCTGGCCGGGGACCACACGCTGGTGATCGGCCGGGTCCTGACAGCGGCCGCGCCGAGTACGGACGCCGGGCCGCTGACGTACTTCAGGGGCCGCTACCGGCAGCTGTCGTAAGGCGGTTGCCGGGCTCGTACGGACGTGTACAGGCGCGTACGAATGCTTACGGACGAGCACGCAGCACAGCAGAAACCCATAGGACCCGCGCCCCGGGGCAGGCCAGAATCCCCCGTCGACCCTCCCCGGGGCGCGCACGAACGGCCCACCTCGGGCCGTACCTGGTACCGCGTCCTGGGGGCGGGGCACATCCCCCGTAACCCCGCCTCCGGGGCGCGCTCCTCCGTACGGGCCGAAGTGCCCGCCGTTCACCAATCCCGGCCGGAACGCCCCTTCTTGGTCTCGCTCCGCTGCTTCTTCTCCCGCAGCCGCCGCTCGTTGATCCCGCGCGGGATCCGCGTCGGGCGGCGCGGCTTGGGCGGGGGCGCGCTCGCCTCCGCCAGCAGCGCCGCCATCCGTACGGCCGCCGCCTCGCGGTTGCGCCACTGCGAACGGTGCTCCGAGGCCCGTACCGTCAGCACGCCGTCGACCAGCCGCCCCTCCAGCCGCGCCAGGGCGCGCTCCTTCCACACGGGCGGGAGCGCCTCGGTGCGCGCGAGGTCGAAGCGCAGCTCCACCTGGCTGTCGCTGGTGTTGACGTGCTGGCCGCCGGGGCCGGAGGAACGCGAGAAGCGCCACTGCAGCTCCGCCTCGGGGAGGGCGACGGAACCGCGGATGACATGAGGGCCGGACATGTCCCCATGATCCCGCGCGAAGCGGGGCCCGTCATCTCGATTTGACGCCGGCTACAGCCACCGCGCCCCGACCGCCCGTCAGGATCAAGTAAAGAAAGTAAAGAAAGCTGGAACCCTGCACTCCCGCACCGGCGTTATCCCCAGTGACACCGTTCAACCAGAAAGGGACCATCCCATGGCTGTAAGCCTGTCCAAGGGCGGCAACGTCTCCCTCACCAAGGAGGCCCCCGGCCTGACGGCCATCACGGTCGGTCTCGGCTGGGACGTCCGCACCACCACGGGCACGGACTTCGACCTCGACGCGAGCGCCATAGCCCTCAACGAGAGCGGCAAGGTCTACTCCGCCGGCCACTTCGTCTTCTTCAACAACACGGCCACGCCGGACCAGACGATCGTGCACACCGGTGACAACACCACCGGCGAGGGCGACGGCGACGACGAGCAGATCAAGGTCAACCTGGCCGGCCTGCCCGCCGACGTCACCCGCATCGTCTTCCCCGTCTCCATCTACGACGCCGAGTCCCGCAGCCAGAACTTCGGCCAGGTCCGCAACGCGTACATCCGCGTCGTCAACCAGACCGGCGGCGCCGAGATCGCCCGCTACGACCTGAGCGAGGACGCCGCCACGGAGACCGCCATGGTCTTCGGCGAGCTCTACCGCAACGGCGCGGAGTGGAAGTTCCGGGCGATCGGGCAGGGATACGCGTCGGGGCTGGCGGGGATCGCGCGGGACTTCGGGGTGAACGTCTGAGGTTCGGGGTGCCTGTCCGAGGGGCAGGCGTATAAGTTCGAGGGCCGTCCGGTGTGGACGGCCCTCTCCTCATTGCTGCGAGGGCCGTCGTGCCCTTCCGAGTGGGAACTGATCGCGACGCTCAAAGAATTGCGCAAGCGGGCCAGCCTCTCCGAAGGCATCACCTCTGCGGTGCTGGCGACTTACCCGCTTTCAGTCCTGGAACAGGCTGGCTACCTGGGCAGCCCGTACGACCACAGCTGGCCTCGCGCCCCATAGGAGTAGTCCCATTGCTGTACCCGCGCCCCATTCCTTGAGCTCGAATTTTCGACCTCAAGGACCTTGCCGCTGTTTGCGTTGAAGATGAGTACCGAGTGGCGGAAATCCTGAGACTGCTCGATGTACCAACTCTGGGTCCTGGCGCCGGTGCACGTCCACTGCTGAACAGGGGCGCCGTTGTCGACTCGGGAGTCGGCGACTTCCAGGCACTTGCCGCTGTTGTTTACAATCTGGTGGCTTCCGTCCTCCGCACGGTATAGATGCCAAATGGCCCCCGACTGCCCGCGGCAGTCCCACTGCTGGGCGCGGGCTCCGTTGCTGTTGCTGGAGCCGTCGATTTCCAGGCACTTATCGCTGCCGCTGTTAAATATTCCTGTGTCGATGGCGTAGCTGATGTTTGGCGTCATCATAATGACGGCGGCAGTGGATGCCGATATAAGGGAAAGCTTGAGGCTGGTCTTCATTTAATGTCTCCAATAAAGTAAAGCAAGTGCAATGGGTGGCGCTTGGTGTGAATTTATACAGGCCGATGCGGTGGGAGGGCAACAGGAATAGTGGGTTCCGGTTTATTTTGCTCCAAGGGTGGAGGGTTGCTGCCTTGTGGCTCGATTCAGGCCATCGTTTTGCGTAGATAGTCCGTAACTGTCCCCATCATTGCTCCCTTCGCGGGGACCAGGTACTTCCGCGGATCCACCGCCGACGGATGCGCCTCCAGAAAAGCCCTCACCGCCCCCGTGTAAGCCGTATTGAGCGCCGTCCCCACATTGATTTTCGTCATGCCCGCCGCCACCGCGCGGCAGAGCTCCTCGTCCGGGACGCCTGACGAACCGTGCAGGACCAGCGGGACCGGGACGGTCTCGTGGAGGCGGGTGATCAGGGCGTGGTCGAGGGTCGCTGTGCGTTCCGTCATCGCATGGGTGCTGCCCACTGCCACCGCCAGGGCGTCCACGCCTGTTTCCGCCACGAAGGCCGCTGCCTCCGAAGGGTCGGTACGGACCCCCGGAGTGTGGGCATCGCCCGCTTTTCCGCCCACGGCGCCCAGTTCCGCTTCCAGCCACAGGTCGTGTTCATGTGCCCAACGGGCGGCTGCGGCCGTCGCTTTGACGTTGTCGGCGTAGTCGCGTTTCGAGGCGTCGAACATGACGGAACCGAAGTCGTGGGCCGCTGCCTCGTGCAGGAGGCTTTCCGATTCGACGTGGTCGAGGTGGAGGGCCAGGGGAGCTGACGACGTGCGGGCCACGGCCGCGGTCGCGGCGGCGAGAGGAGCCAGCTTTCCTCCGTGGAACTTCACCGCGTTCTCCGAGATTTGGAGAATGGCGGGGACTCCTGCCGCCTCCGCGCCCGCGGCGATCGCCTCGGCGTGTTCCAGCGTGATGACGTTGAAGGCCAGTACGGCTGCGCCGGTGGCTTTCGCCTCGGCCATGAGGATGTGGGTGCGCGTCAGGGGCATGCGGGCCTCCGTGGGTGGGCACGCGCCTTCGGCGCGTCGGTATACCCTCCCGCAACCGCCCGTTGCGCCCAGCCGTGTTGCTGAACCTTCTCGTGGGGGCGTGTCGCCATTGGCGGCTGCGGCAGCGCTTTCATGCTTCCGTCACCTTCACCTGCGGCAGCAGTTCCTCGTACGCCTCGCGGTCGAATTCGCCCGCGACAGGCGCCCGTACCGTCGCCGCCGACAGGGCCACCGCCCGGGCCAGCCGGTCCGGCCAGGGCAGGCCCTCCAGCCAGCCGGACAGGAGTGCGGCTGTCGCCGAGTCGCCCGCGCCCGTCGGGTTGCCGGGTATGCGGCGTGGGGGAGCGGCACGCCAGGTGCCGTCGGGGGTGAGGGCCAGGATGCCGTCGGGGCCCAGGGTCGCGGCGACCGCGCGGGCGCCGCGGCGGCGGGTGTCGGAGGCGGCGCGCAGGGGGTCCGTGGAGCCGGTGAGGGCGGCGAGTTCGGTGGTGTTGGGCTTGACGAGGTCGGGGCGGGCGGCGAGGCCGCGGCGCAGGGGTTCGCCGCTCGTGTCGAGCAGGACCGGGACGCGGGCGGCGTGCGCCTCGCGGACCAGTTGCGCGTACGCGCCCACCGGTACGCCCGGCGGCAGGCTGCCGCACAGCGCCACCGCCCGCGCGCCGCGCAGCAGGCGCGCGTAGCGTTCGCAGAAGGATGTCCACTGCTCCGAAGTGACTTCCGGGCCCGGCTCGTTGAGCTGGGTGGATTCGCCGGTGGACTCGTCGACGACGCCGATCGTGCGGCGGGTGGGGCCGGTGATCGTGACGAGTTCGTCGGTGAGGGTGCCGGGCCGGCTGCCGTCGGCCAGGAGGCGGCGCAGGGTCGTGCCCGTGGGGCCGCCCGCGAAGCCCGTGACCACCGTGTCGTGGCCGAGCGCGGCGAGTACCCGGGCCACGTTCAGGCCCTTGCCGCCGGGGCGTTCGGCGACGTGTGTGACGCGGTGCGTGGCGTGCGGGCGCAGGCGCGGTACGCGGTAGGTCAGATCGAGCGCGGCGTTGAGCGTGACCGTGAGGATCATCGGCGCCTCTCTTCGTGACCGGGTCCCTGGTGGTGTGCCGTCGCGGTGGCGCGGCAGCGGCACACGAGTTGGGGGCGATCATGCCAAAACAGCGGCGGCAGGCCCAGACCTCGGGACCCGCCGCCGCTGTTCCGGTGGCGATTGAACTGTGCCGAAAATCAGCCCACTTCAGGCCTAAGTACCCATTCGCCGCGTCGCATCACGCCGACCACGTCGTAGGCGTCGTTCAGGACGACGAGGTCCGCGTCCTTGCCGGGCTCCAGGGAGCCGACCCGGTCCGCGACGCCGAGCAGGCGCGCCGGGTTGGTGGAGATGGCCTTGACGACGTCCTCGACGGGCAGCTTGTCGATGGTCACCGCGCGCTTGAACGCGGTGTCCAGGGTCAGCGTCGAGCCCGCGATGGAACCGGCGGTCGGGCCGTCGGCGATCCGTGCGACCCCGTCCTTGACCTCGACCCGCATCGGGCCGAGCGGGTACATGCCGTCGTTCATGCCGGCCGCGCCCATCGCGTCCGTGATGAACGCGACCCGGTCCGCGCCCGCGCTGCCGAACGCCAGCTCCAGGACGGCCGGGTGCAGATGCGTACCGTCGTTGATCAGCTCGACGGTGACCCGCTCGTCCTCCAGGAGGGCCGCGATCGGGCCGGGCGCGCGGTGCAGCAGCGCGGGCATCGCGTTGTACAGGTGCGTGGCGACGGTCGCGCCCGCGTCGATGGCCTCCAGCGCCGCCTCGTACGTGGAGTCGGTGTGGCCGACCGCCGCGATCACGCCCGCGTCGACGAGCAGCCGTACCGACTCCAGGCCGCCCGGCAGTTCGGGTGCCAGCGTCATCATGCGGGCCGTGCCGCGCGCGGCGTCGACCAGCTTGCGCACGTCGGCCGGGTCGGGGTCGCGCAGCAGCTCCGGCTGGTGGGCGCCGCAGCGGTGCGGGGAGATGAACGGGCCCTCGAAGTGGATGCCCGCGAGCTCGCCCTGCTCGGTGAGTCCGGCCAGGACGTGCGCCTGGCGGGCCAGGTCGTCCAGGTCGCCGGTGACCGTGGAGGCCACCATCGTCGTGGTGCCGTGCGCGCGGTGCGTGCGGATGGCCGTCATGGCCTCCTCGGCGCTGCCCGCCGAGAACGAGGCCCCGCCGCCGCCGTGCACGTGGATGTCGACGAACCCGGGGACGATCAGGTGCCCGGTCAGGTCCAGGGCGGGTGCCGCCTGCGGACGGTCGGCGACGATCCGGCCGTCCTCCACCGTCAGCCGCCCGCTGTCGACCACGCCGGACGGCAGGGCGACGCGGGCGCCCGCGAGAACCGTTGTGTGCGTCATCGGGCGGTTACCTCCATGGATTCCGTGGTGAGCAGGTCCCAGGCGAGCAGCCCCGCGCCCAGGCAGCCGGCGGTGTCCCCGAGGGCCGCCGGGACGATGCGGGGCGGCCGCTGGAACGTGAGGCGTTCCGCGACGGCCGTGCGCAGCGGTGTGAACAAGACTTCCCCGGCCTCGGCGAGCCCGCCACCGATGATCAGGATCCGGGGGTCCAGCAGGGTGAGGCCGATGACCAGGCCGTCCGCGAGGGCGTCGACGGCGTGCTGCCACACGGCGCGGGCGCGTTCGTCGCCGTCGGCCACGGCGCGCGCGCAGTCGGCCGCGTCCGCGTCCGGGACGCCGCTCGCCCGGGCCCAGGCGCGGCCCACCGCGGCCGCCGAGGCCAGGGTCTCCAGGCAGCCGCGGCCGCCGCAGCCGCACTCGGGTCCGCCGGGGCGGACCACGACGTGGCCGATCTCGCCCGCGTAGCCGTGCGCGCCCGCCTCGACGCGGCCGTCGATGCCGATCGCGCCCGCGATGCCGGTGCCCAGGGGGACGAACAGGAAGCGGTCCGTGCCTTGGCCCGCGCCGATACGGCCCTCCGCGAGGCCGCCCGTGCGCACGTCGTGGCCGAGGGCGGCGGGTATGCCCAGGCGCTCGGTGAGCAGGTCGCGCAGGGGGACCTCGCGCCAGCCGAGGTTCGCCGCGTAGACGGCGGTGCCGCGCCCGGTGTCCACGATGCCGGGGACGGCCGCGCCGACCGCCGACGCCGGGCGGCCGAACCGCTCCTGGCCGAGTGCCTTCAGCTCCGCCGCGAAGTCGAGGATTCCGGTGACGACCGCCTGCGGGCCGCGCTCGCGGCCGGTGGGCCGGCGGGCCTCGTACAGGAGCTCGTGGCCGGGTCCGACCAGGGCGGCCTTGATGCCGGTTCCGCCTACATCGAGCGCGATGACGTGATTCACGGGGGACAGTCTGGCGCGTGGGGGAGGGAAAGGTCTAGTCCACTGGGGGTGGCGGGGGCGGGTGCGTCGGCGCGCGGCGGGCGGTCCGGCGGGGTACGCCGGCCGCCGCCGCGCGGCCGCTGGTGCCTGGTGTGCCTCCGGGGGCTGCCGACGCCGGGCGGGGTGGGTCGTGCCGCTGTGTCCGGAGGGTGTTGGCCGTTGCCGTGCGGCAGTCGGCGGCGGTGTGTCTCCGGGGCTGTGAACGCCCTGCCCGCTACCCCTCCAGGATCACGCTCCGCGTCAGGTGGCGTGGGCGGTCCGGGTCCTGGCCCCGGGACTGTGCCACCGTGACCGCCAGCCGCTGGACCCGTACCAGGTCCGCCAGGGGGTCCAGCCGGGAGCCGTCCGCGACCAGGGTGCCGCCCGTCGCGGCCACGTCGGCCGCGAGGCCGGGCGGCAGTTCGCCCAGGACCCAGGCCACCCGGCCCGGGGCCGTGATCGCGATCGGGCCGTGGCGGTACTCCATCGCCGGGTACGCCTCCGTCCACGCGCCCGCCGCCTCGCGCATCTTCAGCGCCGCCTCCTGGGCCAAGCCGTACGCCCAGCCCCGGCCCAGGAACGTCCACTGCCCGGCGCCCGGCACCTCCTCCGGCAGTGGCTCGGCCAGGGCCGCCTCCGCGTCCTTCGCCGCCGCCGCGACGGACTTCACGTCCTGCGGGAGCGGGCCGCCGCGCTCCAGGCCCGCCCGCAGGAACGCCAGCGCCGTCGTCGCGAAGCGGGTCTGGACCACCGACTCCTCGTCCGCCCAGTCCAGGACGGCCGTCGCCTCCGCCGCCCGCCGCACCGGCGTCGCCGGGTCGGCGGTCAGCGCCAGTACGGGCACACGGCCGCGCAACTCCGCGAGCAGGCCGAGGACTTCCGTCGTCGTGCCCGAGCGGGTGATGGCCACCACGCGGTCGTACGGGCGCGAGCGCGGGAACTCCGAGGACGCGAACGCGTCCGTCTCGCCCTGCCCGGCCGCCTCGCGCAGCGCCGCGTACGCCTGGGCCATGAACCAGGACGTGCCGCAGCCGGTCACCGCCACCCGCTCCCCGGGCGCGGGCAGTCCGGCGGCGGAGGCCACCGCTCCGGCGGCGCGGCGCCAGCACGCGGGCTGGGTGGTGATCTCGGTGGCGGTGCGCGAAGGACGGGAGGGCGCGGTGGAGGACATGCGTCGGTGCTCCTTGCCGTGGTGTCGCGGGATGGCCGGGTGTCGCGGTACGCGTCCGACCGTGAATAGCAGCCCCCGGGCCGTCCGGGGAAGAGGGGAAGGGCGATACCGAAGCGCAACCGGAACCGGCTGGACCGTAAGGTTGCGCGCGAGGGAGACTCACGGTCTCCCGGGTCCGTACCGCGCCCGTAGCGCGCGAAGGCGGACGTAAAGGACGTAGCGGACGACACCAACCACGAGGGTGGGCAGCAGCAGTGCAGCGGCGGCGGTTCTTGGGTCTGACGGCGGCGGGTGCCGCCACGGCGGCGTTGGCGCCGGCGCTGACGGCGTGCGGCAGCGAGGGATCCGGCGGCGGGACCATCAGGCTGGTCGCCGCCGACTACGGCGACAACGCCACCAACACCTCCAAGAAGTACTGGGACTCCCTGGCCCGCGCCTTCGAGGAGAAGCACGGCGACATCAAGGTCGAGGTCCACGTCTACAGCTGGACCGAGGTCGACAAGAAGGTCGCCGACATGGTCGCCGCCGGAAAGGCCCCGGACCTCGCGCAGATCGGCGCCTACGCCGACTACGCGGCCGCCGGCAAGCTCTACCGCGCCGACCAGATGCTCTCCATCCCCACCCAGGCCGACTTCATCGCCTCGATCGCCAGGGCGGGCGAGGTGCAGCGCGTGCAGTACGGGCTGCCCTTCGTCTCCTCCACGCGGCGACTGTTCTACAACAAGGACCTGTTCACCAAGGCCGGCATCACCAAGGCCCCCGAGAGCTGGAGCGACGTCCAGGCCGCCGCCGCGAAGCTGAAGACGGCCGGCGTGAAGATACCCTTCGGCCTCCCCCTCGGCCCCGAGGAGGCACCCGCCGAGACCCTGCTGTGGATGCTCGGCGGCGGCGGTGGCTACACCGACAAGGACGGCGCCTACACCATCGCCTCCGACGAGAACGTCAAGACCTTCGAGTGGCTGCGCGACCAGCTCGTCGGCAAGGGCCTCACCGGGCCCGGCGACCCCGGCCGCACCAACCGGCAGGACGTCTTCGACGCGTTCGTCCGCGGCGACGTCGGCATGCTCAACGGCCACCCCACCCTGATGCAGCAGGCCGAGTCCAAGAGCGTCAACTACCAGACGGCACCGCTGCCGGGCGTCAAGGGCGTCTCCAAGTCCACGATGGGCGTCGCCGACTGGATGATGGCCTTCAAGCAGGGCCACCGCGAACAGGTCGGCCTCTTCCTCGACTTCGTCTACAGCACCAAGAACGTCCTCGCCTTCACCGGCCAGTACGACCTGCTGCCCGTGACCACCACCGCGTCCAACAAGATGCAGCAGGACTCCGACCGCAAGAAGCTGTGGCCCTTCCTGGAACAGCTCCAGGACGCCGACTTCTACCCCGCCGACAAGACCTCCTGGGCCAAGGTCAGCGCCACCGTCAAGGAGCGCATCGGCACCGTCGTCAGGAGCGGCGGCGACCCCGCGGGAGTGCTCGGCGAGATCCAGCGCGAGGCCGAGTCCACCGAAGGCGCGAGCCGCTAGCGTGGAAGACGTGAGCCCCGACGAACGGGGGACGGGCCCCGGCGGCCCCGGCACGCTCAGCGAGCAGGACCGCGCGGTGCTCGCCCTGGAACGGCGCGCCTGGCCCGGCCCCGGCGCCAAGGAGCGGGCCATACGGGAACGGCTCGGCCTCACCCCGACCCGCTACTACCAGGTGCTCAACGCGCTCCTGGACGACCCGCGGGCCCTGGAGCACGACCCGCTGACCGTCGGCCGGCTGCGGCGCGTGCGCGACGCCCGGCGCGAGCGGCGCTGAACCGGGCGCGGTGCTCGCGGCGGGCGTGCTGTGTGATCTCCGCCGTTCACCCCACCCCGGTGAGAGAGGGCCCGGTAGGGTCGGGCCCATGGGCAGCCACCCTCTTCCCGAACCCGTGACCCCCGCCGGGCGCGCCGGGCTCGCCGCGCTGCTGGAGCGGCCCGAACGCGCCGTCGTCGCGCTCGACTTCGACGGCACCCTCGCCGAGATCGTCCCGGACCCCGACCGGGCCCGCGCCCACCCCGGCGCCGTGCCCGCCCTCGCCCGGCTCGCGCCCCACGTGGCCTCGGTGGCCGTGGTCACCGGCCGGCCCGCGGGCGTCGCCGTCCGCTACGGCGGCTTCGCCGGCCGCGCCGGACTGGAGCACCTCGTCGTCCTCGGCCACTACGGCGCCGAACGCTGGGACGCCGTGACCGGGACCGTGCGCGCCCCCGCCCCCCACCCGGGCGTCGCGGCCGTCGAGGCCGAACTCCCGGGCGTGCTCGACGCGTCGGGGGCCTGGCAGGGCACCTGGGTCGAGGACAAGGGGCGCGCGATCGCCGTGCACACCCGGCGCGCCGCCGACCCGCAGGGCGCCTTCGACGCCCTGCGCGCACCCCTGGAGGAGCTGGCACACCGGCACGGCCTGATCGTCGAACCGGGCCGCCTCGTACTGGAGTTGCGCCCGCCCGGCGTCGACAAGGGCGCCGCCCTCAGCGAGTACCTCCGGGAATCGGGAGCCGGCAGCGTGCTGTACGCGGGCGACGACCTCGGCGACCTCGCGGCCTTCGCGGCGGTGGAGGAACTGCGCCGCGAAGGGCTGCCGGGGCTGCTGGTGTGCAGCGGCAGCACGGAGGTGGCGGAGCTTGCCGCGCGCGCCGATCTTGTGGTCGACGGGCCTGAGGGAGTCGTCACGCTGCTCGGCGCGCTCGCGGACCGCCTGGGCGGGCCTGTACCCGCGTAGCGGATGCGGGGCGGTAGGGGCGGCGGTGCGTTGCCGGGTGCGGGTGGGTGGGCGCCTGCGGCGGCTTTTTCCCCTACCCGCCCCTTCCCGAAAACTGGGGCTCCGCCCCAGACCCCGGTCCTCAAACGCCGGACGGGCTTGTTTTTAGTCGCCGTCCGTGCCCTCCCGTACGCCCTTGCCGTCGTCCTTGATGCCTAGGGAGGACAGCGCGGTCGTCCAGTCGTGCGCGATGGCCTGCTGTGCCTTTACCAGGTCCGTCTTGCCCGAGCAGATCGCGTTCTTCAGCTTGGTCTCGACCACGTCCTTCGGATTGTTCGGCCCCGCGCCCTCCTTGTGGCCGGGAGACGGCGGCTCGACCCACAGGTTGCGCGGGTCGTTGGGGTCCCCGCCCAGTTGCAGGCTGATCAAGTGGTCGTACTCGGCGTCCCGTTCAGGGCCCTTGTAGCCGTACGAGGCCGCGTTCGCGGTCTTCTCCCTGCCGGTGACGCTCACCGGCGGACGGATGCCCTTGGTGTAGCCGCTGCTGCAGATCGTGGTCTTCAGCGTCGCCTGCGTCACCTTCGGATTGGTCGCGCCCGGCGTGCACTTGGGGTCCGGCAGCGGCTGCTTGTCCGCGGTCCAGCGGTAGTGGCAGCTGCCCGGCTCGGGCTGCTTCTGCACCGTGTACGAGGACTGCGGGCCGGCACCGGCCGGTATGGCGGCGCCCGCCGGCGGGTCCGACGCGCCGCCCGGGGCGGAGCCGCCGGGCGACGGGGCGGAGGGAGCGGTCGAGGGATCGGAGGAGCCCTTGGATTCGGTCTTGCCGCCGGAGTCCGAGGAGCATCCGGCCGTCACGGCCATGACGGCGGCACAGGCTGCCGCAAGCACGGCCCAGCGTGGGGCGATTGACATATCGCCATGGATACCCCGGGGGCGCGGGGTCGCGGCAGCGGGCTGGGGGAGTGTTTGTGGAGAAAGGGGGCGTGCTTGGGGTGATAGGCGCGCACGCACCCCGGTCGCGCCCGTACGTCCGTCGGGCCCGCTCCCCGCCCGTACCCCTCTACTCCCCGCCCAGCGCCTCCAGTTGGTCCAGGAACCAGCGCGCCGGCGGCAGTGCCGTCGCCGCCGACGCCAGCCGCTTGGTGCGCTCCGCGCGCTCGCCCGGGTCCATCGACAGGGCCTCGTGCAGGGCGAGGGCCGTGGCCCGCACGTCGTAGGGGTTGACGACGAGCGCGTCCTCGCCCAGTTCCGCCGCCGCGCCCGCCTCGCGGGAGAGCACGAGCGCGCAGCCGTGGTCGGAGACCACGGGGATCTCCTTGGCGACGAGGTTCATGCCGTCACGGATCGGATTGACCAGGGCCACGTCCGCGAGCCGGTAGGCGGCCAGCGAGCGCGCGAAGTCGTCCTTCACGTGCAGATCGACCGGCGTCCAGCCGGCCGTGCCGAACGTGGAGTTGATCTCCCCGGCGACGCGGGCCACCTCCGCCGTGTAGTCGCGGTAGACCTTCAGGTCCTGCCGCGAGGGGTAGGCGAACGCGACGTGCACGACGCGGCCGCGCCACTCCGGCCGGTCCTGGAGGAGACGGCGGAAGGCGAGCAGGCCCCGCACGATGTTCTTCGACAGCTCGGTGCGGTCGACCCGCACCACCGTCCTGCGGCCGGGCCCGATCCGCTCGCGCAGGGCCGCCATCCGCTCCTCCACGTCCGGCCGGTGCGCCCGCTCGCGCAGGAAGTCGGCGTCGGCGCCGAGCCCGTGCACCCCCAGCCGCGTGGTGCGCCCGTCGAGCCGTACCTCCACGGCCGCGCCCGCCGCGTCGCGTACGACCTGCGCGCCCGGCAGGCCCTCGCAGCACGCCGCGAACGCGTCCGCCCAGCGCCGGGTGAGGAAGGCGGCGCGGTCGCCGCCGAGGATGCCGCGCAGCAGCTGCTCGGCCACGTCGTCCGGCAGCAGCCGGAAGTAGTCCGGCGGCGCCCACGGGGTGTGCGAGAAGTGGCCGATGCGCAGATCGGGGCGGCGCTCGCGGAGCAGTCCGGGGACGAGCGCGAGATGGTAGTCCTGCACCAGCACCCGCGCCCCGGTCGCCGCTTCCTGCGCGATCGCCTCCGCGAAGGCCGTGTTGTACGCCTCGTACGCCGCCCACCGCTCGGCGAACTCCGCGTCGAAGACCGGCTCCAGCGGCGTCTGGTACAGCAGGTGATGGACGAACCACAGCACCGAGTTGGCGACGCCGTTGTACGCGGCGGAGAACACCTCCGGCGCAATGTCCAGCATCCGCACCTGGTGCCCGCCGGTGTCCGCCGCGTCGAGTCTTCGGCCCGCGGCCCGGGCCGCCGCGCGGTCGCCGTCGCCGAGCGCCGCGCACACCCACACCGCCGCCTCCGCGTGCCCGACGGCGCTCAGCCCGGAGACCAGCCCGCCGCCGCCCCGCCCCGCCGTGAGCGAGCCGTCCTCGCCCAGCCGGTACGAGACGGGCCCGCGGTTGGAGGCGACAACGATCCGTGCACTGTGCAGTTGCCCATCGACCATGCCGCGAGCCTTGCCGGACAGGGAACCGCTCAAACGTGCGCTTAGGCCGCGCGGCGGCGCGCGTACTCGGGGATCTCCCGCATCGGCGGCCGCTCCTCGGTGTCCACCGCGTACGTACGCGGGACGAAGCCCTCCGCACCGCGCTCGAACTGCGTGAGCACCGGCCGCACCAGAGGGCCCCGGGCCAGCCGCAGCTGAGCGGTGCGGTAGATCGCGGCCGCCATCCGGCCGAGGGCCTGCCCGTCCTGGTGGCGGTGCCGGCGCACGCCCACGTCCACCTGCGCCAGCGCGTCCAGGCCCACGGTGTGCAGGGCGTCGACGAGCAGCCCCAGCTCCACCCCGTAGCCCACGGGGAACGGCAGCCGCTCCAGCAGCGAGCGGCGGGCCGCGTACTCGCCGCCCAGCGGCTGCACGAAACCGGCCAGCCGCGGCCAGTGCAGATTCAGCAGCGGGCGCGCCACCAGCTCGGTGACCCGGCCGCCCTGCCCCGCGCCTGCCCCCGCGGCGGGCCCGACGGACTCGTCCCCCAGCGGCCGGTCGTACATCGCCTTGACGAACGCCACGTCCGGCTCGGTCAGCAGCGGGCCCACGATGCCCGAGACGAAGTCCGCCGAGAAGTCCCTGAGGTCCGCGTCCACGAAGCACACGACGTCGCCACTGGTCACCAGCAGCGAACGCCACAGCACCTCGCCCTTGCCGGGCAGCGCGGGCAGCCTCGGCAGCACCTCGTCGCGGTGCACGACGCGCGCCCCGGCCGCCGCCGCGACCTCGGCCGTACGGTCGGTGGAGCCGGAGTCCAGCACCACCAGCTCGTCGACCAGGGGTATCGCCTCGCTCATCAGCTCACGGCGGATCGTCGCGGCGATCGTGCCGACCGTCGCCTCCTCGTTCAGCGCCGGCAGCACCACGCTGACCGTGGTGCCGGAGTCGCGTTTGGCGGCGAGCAGCCGGTCGAGCGGACGGTCGGCGGCGGTCCAGGACCGCCGGGCCAGCCAGCGCTCCACCTCTTCCAGCACGGTGACGACTCCTTGCGCGTGCGGTGCGTATGTGACTCATCTCGCGGTGCGGACGCCTGTCCCGGCGCCGCACCCTGTCGGATACAGTCTTGAACAACGCGGAGCCCCGTCGTATGTCGGGGTCGGCCGCGCCCACAAACGCCCGGGCCCGCAAGGCCCGGTGCCACATCGCAGCTCATCCAGAGGGGCAGAGGGACACGGCCCGTTGAAGCCCCGGCAACCCTCCAGCCGGTTCTCGCGCGTTCTCGCGGCGAGGCTCCCGGCGGGGAAGGTGCCAATTCCGTCTCGTGGCGAGGTTCGCCGCGAGGAAGATGAGGAGAAAGGGCCTCGCCATCATGGCTGTGCAAGCCGGTGTCAGTGCTACCCCCGTACCCCCCGCCGCCCCCGGTGCCGCCTTCGGACCGGCCGTCGCGCTGTCCTGCCGCGAGTGCGGCGAGCGCACCCCGCTGGGTCCCGCCTTCGCGTGCGCGCTGTGCTTCGGGCCGCTCGAAGTGGCCTACGAGCTGCCCGCCGCAGACCCCGGGGAACTGCGCCGGCGCATCGAGTCCGGGCCGAACAGCATCTGGCGCTACGCCCCCCTCCTCCCCGTGCCCGCCGACGTCGCCGGCCGCCCGAACCTCGCGCCCGGCTTCACCAAGCTCGTCAAGGCCGACAACCTCGCCCGCGAACTGGGCGTCACCGGCGGCCTGTACGTCAAGGACGACTCCGGCAACCCCACGCACTCCTTCAAGGACCGCGTCGTCGCCATCGCCGTCGAGGCCGCCCGCGCCTTCGGCTTCACCACCCTCTCCTGCTCCTCCACCGGCAACCTCGCGGGCGCCGTCGGCGCGGCGGCCGCCCGCGCGGGCCTGCGCTCGTGCGTGTTCATCCCGCACGACCTGGAGGCCGGCAAGGTCGTCATGGCCGCCGTCTACGGCGGGGACCTCGTCGCCATCGAGGGCACCTACGACGATGTCAACCGCTTCTGCTCCGAGCTGATCGGCGATCCCCTCGGCGAGGGCTGGGGCTTCGTCAACGTCAACCTGCGCCCGTACTACGGCGAGGGCTCCAAGACGCTCGCGTACGAGATCTGCGAACAGCTCGGCTGGCGGCTGCCCGACCAGATCGTCGTGCCCGTCGCCTCCGGCTCCCAGCTCACGAAGATCGACAAGGGGCTGCGGGAGCTGATCGCGCTCGGCCTGGTCGAGGACCGCCCGTACCGGATCTTCGGCGCGCAGGCGACGGGCTGCTCGCCGGTGGCCCGCGCGTTCAAGGACGGCCACGACGTGGTGCGGCCGGTCAGGCCGGACACCATCGCCAAGTCCCTCGCCATCGGCAACCCCGCCGACGGCCCGTACGTGCTCGACATCGCCCGCCGCACCGGCGGCGCCGTCGAGGACGTCACCGACGAACAGGTCGTCGCCGCCATCGAGTTGCTCGCGCGGACGGAGGGCGTCTTCGCGGAGACGGCGGGCGGAGTGACCGTCGGCGTCACGAAGAAGCTCCTCGACGCCGGGGTGCTGGACCCGTCCCTGACCACCGTCGTCCTCAACACGGGCGACGGACTGAAGACCCTCGACGCCGTCGCCGCCGGGCCCAGGGCCACGATCCGGCCGTCCCTGGACGCGTTCCGCGCGGCGGGCCTGGCCGGCTGAGCCTCTCTTTTCTTCCTTCTCCCGTCCTCCCGCTTCCGCTTCCTTCCGCTTCCGCGAGGTGAACCCATGAGCGTCAACGTCCGCATCCCCACCATCCTGCGCACCTACACCGGCGGCCGGGCCGAGGTGCCCGCCGAGGGCGAGACCCTGGGCGAGGTCCTCGCCTCCCTGGAGACGAACCACCCCGGTATCGCCGCCCGCGTCCTCGACGAGCAGGGCCGGCTGCGCCGCTTCGTCAATGTGTACGTCAACGACGACGACGTACGTTTCGAGGGCGGACTCGCCGCGGCCACGCCGGACGGCTCGGGCATCTCCATCATTCCGGCGGTGGCCGGAGGCTGAGCTTGGGGCCGCTTCAAGTACGCGCTTGGAGCGGCCTTTTCGCAGCCCCCTTGCACAAAGTCGCCCGGCTCCCGCGGAATCGCGCCGTCCACAAAGCGGAAGGGATGATTCCGGCGTGGTGAGCGCGATACAGTTGAGGCGTTCCCCCGTCGGTGTCAGTGCCGAACGCATATGAGAACCCGTCAAGTTGTGCGCGAAGTGTGTGCACGAATTGTCGGGTTGGTTGCGTTCTGCCGGGCCCGACTTGCCCGGTATTCCCCGGAGTTCGGTGGTTTTCGGCAATCGGCCGCGCCAGGAATTCTCGTCCGAGTGACCTGTTGCAGACGGCATCCGTGCAGATACATTCAGCCGCGGTCGACGCGTTCCGGCGCACACTGCCTGGTGGATTCCCCATGCCGAGAGCTGGGGAGTGTCAGGGGGTGAGGTCTGACCCGGGTCCGCGAAGTGCGGTCCTGAGCAAGGGCCAGTAATAGGGGAGTTAGGCATGGCTCACGGCACCGTCAAGTGGTTCAACGCGGAGAAGGGGTACGGCTTCATCGCGGTCGACGGTGGTGCGGATGTATTCGTCCACTACAGCGCGATCCAGATGGACGGTTACCGCACCCTCGAAGAGGGTCAGCGAGTCGAGTTCGAGATCTCGCAGGGCCAGAAGGGGCCGCAGGCGGACATGGTCAAGGTCACCGCCTCCTGATCTCGGCGCATCGACCACCACCGGCCCGCGAGGGGCCCGCACCGTGCCGGTGCGGGCCCCTCGCGCAGTGCGCCTCCGGCGGGGGGCTGGGGCGCCTCCGGCGCGGGGTGCGGTTCGCCTTCGGCGGGGGCACGGGGTCCCCTCCGGTGGGGGTGCGGTGCGCCTTCGGCGCGGGCCGGCTTCTTGCGGTTGCCCCCCGTCCTGCGGTGCGGTCCGCCTCCGGCGTGGTTCACCTCCGGCGGGGGTGGTGCGCCTCCGGCGCGGGGTGCGGGTTCACCTCCGGTGGGGGTGCCGGGCTTCGTTCGGTTGCCTGCTCCGGCGCGGTGGGCCTCCGGCGCGGTTCGCCTCCGGTGCGGGTGTGGTGCGCCTCCGGCGCGGTTCGCCTTCGGGGGGCGCGCTTCCGGTGTGGGGCGCCGGGCGTTCTTCGGCTGTCTGCCTCCGGCAGGGTCCCGGTTCGCCCCCCGGCGCGATGCGCCTCCGGCAGAGGCGGGGTTCGCCCCGGTGCGGGGTGCCCCTGGCGGGCGAGGTGCGCCTTCGGCGCGGGCGGCCCCGCCCTCCGGGGTCCGGGGCCCGACGCCTCCGCCCCCGCGGTCTTGCACTCTCCGGTGCCGAGTGCTAATCATTGGCGTTAGCACTCTCCGCGTGAGAGTGACAGATTGGGACCGTCGGTGAGGTCCGTGGGACGGGCGGGGCAAGGAACCGCACGCTTCCCGCAGGCCATCCGTCGCGGGCGCCAGCGCGGTCCGGGCAATCTCACCCCAGTCCTGGGAGGACCACTTCACATGGCCAAGATCATCGCGTTCGACGAGGAGGCGCGGCGCGGCCTGGAGCGCGGTATGAACCAGCTCGCCGACGCCGTCAAGGTCACCCTCGGCCCCAAGGGCCGCAACGTCGTCCTTGAGAAGAAGTGGGGCGCCCCCACGATCACCAACGATGGTGTGTCCATCGCCAAGGAGATCGAGCTGGAGGACCCGTACGAGAAGATCGGCGCCGAGCTGGTCAAGGAGGTCGCGAAGAAGACGGACGACGTCGCCGGTGACGGCACGACGACCGCGACCGTTCTCGCCCAGGCGCTGGTCCGTGAGGGTCTGCGCAACGTGGCCGCCGGTGCCAACCCGATGGCCCTGAAGCGCGGTATCGAGAAGGCCGTCGAGGCCGTCTCCGGTGCGCTGCTGGAGCAGGCCAAGGAGGTCGAGACCAAGGAGCAGATCGCTTCCACCGCCTCCATCTCGGCCGCCGACACCCAGATCGGCGAGCTCATCGCCGAGGCCATGGACAAGGTCGGCAAGGAAGGCGTCATCACCGTCGAGGAGTCCCAGACCTTCGGTCTGGAGCTGGAGCTCACCGAGGGTATGCGCTTCGACAAGGGCTACATCTCGGCGTACTTCGCGACCGACATGGAGCGCATGGAGGCGGTCCTTGAGGACCCCTACATCCTGATCGTCAACTCGAAGGTCTCCTCGGTCAAGGACCTGCTCCCGCTGCTGGAGAAGGTCATGCAGTCGGGCAAGCCGCTGCTGATCATCGCCGAGGACGTCGAGGGCGAGGCCCTGTCGACCCTGGTCGTCAACAAGATCCGCGGCACCTTCAAGTCCGTCGCCGTCAAGGCCCCGGGCTTCGGCGACCGCCGCAAGGCCATGCTCGGTGACATCGCCATCCTCACCGGTGGCACGGTCATCTCCGAGGAGGTCGGCCTCAAGCTGGAGAACGCCGGTCTCGACCTGCTCGGCCGCGCCCGCAAGGTCGTCATCACCAAGGACGAGACCACCATCGTCGACGGTGCCGGTGACAGCGACCAGGTCCAGGGCCGCGTCAACCAGATCCGCGCCGAGATCGAGAACAGCGACTCCGACTACGACCGCGAGAAGCTGCAGGAGCGCCTGGCCAAGCTGGCCGGCGGCGTGGCCGTCATCAAGGCCGGTGCCGCCACCGAGGTCGAGCTCAAGGAGCGCAAGCACCGCATCGAGGACGCCGTCCGCAACGCGAAGGCCGCCGTCGAGGAGGGCATCGTCGCCGGTGGTGGCGTGGCCCTGCTGCAGGCCTCCCAGGTCTTCGAGAAGCTGGAGCTGGAGGGCGACGAGGCCACCGGTGCCGCCGCCGTCAAGCTGGCCCTTGAGGCCCCGCTGAAGCAGATCTCCGTCAACGCCGGCCTTGAGGGCGGCGTCATCGTGGAGAAGGTCCGCGGCCTGACCCCGGGCCACGGCCTCAACGCCGCGACCGGCGACTACGTCGACATGATCGCCGAGGGCATCATCGACCCGGCCAAGGTCACGCGCTCCGCGCTGCAGAACGCCGCCTCCATCGCGGCGCTGTTCCTGACCACCGAGGCCGTCATCGCCGACAAGCCGGAGAAGGCCGCCCCGGCCGCTCCGGGCGGCATGCCCGGCGGTGACATGGACTTCTGATCCTCGCTTCGAGGATCGGCTGTTCCAGCCCGTACGGAAGTACGGACCGAGGGCGGCACCCCTTTCAAGGGGTGCCGCCCTCGGGCGTGTTCGCGTGGCCCCGGCCGGGCAGGCCGAAGGCGTACGTCGCCGCGAAGCCGGCCGCGTAGCCGGTCAGCAGTCCCGCCCCGTACACCGCCGCCGCGTGCGGCAGCCCGTGGGCGCCGGTCAGCAGCGGGAACAGCGCCCAGCCCGACGGGCCGATCGCGCTCGCCCCCACCCGGTCGCCGAACTGGCCCAGCAGGCCCATGAGTCCGCCGCCGAACGCCCCGCCCACGCACGCCGTCACGAACGGTCGCCCCAGCGGCAGCGACACCCCGTACACCAGCGGTTCCCCGATGCCCAGCAGTCCCGCCGGCAGCGCCGAACGGATCGTCCTGCGCATCGACCCGTCGCCGCGCAGCCGCACCAGGACCGCGAGCGCCGCCCCCACCTGGCCCGCGCCCGCCATCGACAGGATGGGCAGCAGCACCGTGGAACCCTCCTGCTGGATCAGCGTCGTGTGCACGGGGATCAGCGCCTGGTGCAGGCCCAGCGTCACCAGCGGCAGGAACAGGCCGCCCAGGACGAAGCCCGCCGCCGCGCCGCCGCGCGCCAGCAGCCAGTCGGTGAAGTGGCCGACGGCGGCGGAGACTTCACCGGCCGCGTACATCAGCCCGTACAGCGTCAGCAGGCCCGGCAGCAGGACCGTCAGCGCGGGCGTGAGCAGGGCGTCCAGCGAGCGCGGCACGCGTCCGCGGCACCACCTCTCCACGTACGTCGCGCACCACGCCGCCGCGAGCGCCCCCAGCACCCCGCCCCGGCCCGGCGCCAGATGCTCCCCGAACGCGCTCACGCGCGTGACCCCCGGGAACACGGTGATCGCGGCGACCGCGCCGCCCAGCACCGGTGTCCCGCCGAACACTTTGGCCGTGTTGATCCCGACGAAGACGGCCAGCAGGGCCATGAACCCCGAGGAGACCGCCGCCAGCGCGGGCGCGAGCCCCGGCAGCCAGCGCAGGTTCGCCAGCAGCCCCGCCAGGCCCGCGACGAGTCCGCAGCCGATCAGGGCGGGAATGAGGGGGACGAAGACCTGGGCGACGCGGCGCAGGAACCGCTTGAACGGGGTAGCGTTGCGGGCCTGTCGCGCCTCCTTGAGGGTGGCGCCGCGCGCGGCGAGGTCCTCGGCGGTACCGGCGCCGTGCCCGTCCGCCGCCAGGAGTTCCAACTCGGGCGCCACGCGGGCGACGTCGCCCGGACCGAGGACCACCTGGCAGGCCGTGCCGTCCTCGACCACGCCCAGCACGGCGGGCAGCGCCCGCAGCGCGGCGCCGTCGACCAGGCGGCGGTCGCGGACCTCCAGGCGCAGCCGGGTCAGGCAATGGGTGACGGACAGGAGGTTCGCGGGGCCGCCGAGGAGGGGGAGGAGAGCGGCTGCGGTCTGTGCGGGGGTGTCTTCTCGCGGTGCGGGCATGAGCGTGAAGTGCCTTGCTGTGCGGGGGTGGTGGGGGTGCGGCGGGGGTACGTGCCGCGTATGTGCCCGGGGCCGGTCGCGGGGTGCGGGGCGTACGGGCCGTACCGCTCGTACCGCCCGCACGGCTCGTACCGCTCGTACCGTCCGCACCGCCCGCACAGTCCGCACGGCCAGTACCGCTCGTACCGCTCGTACCGCCCGTACGCCCCCCGTCCCGCAGCCCGCGCCCGCACCGTTCAGTCCTTCCCGGTCGCGGCCCGCAGGGCGATCCGCAGGTGGCCGTCCGCCTCGGTGAGGAGGCGGGCCGCCGTCGGGCCGTCGACGCCCGCCAGGACGACGAGGATCGCGTTCTTCACCTCGCCGTCGGTGCGCGCGAGCGCCGCTTCCGCCTCGGTCTCGGTGACCCCCGTCGCCTGGGCGACGATGCGCGAGGAGCGGGCGCGCAGCTTGTCGTTGGAGGCGCGGACGTCGACCATCAGGTTCCCGTAGGTCTTGCCGAGCCGGATCATCGTGATCGTCGAGAGCATGTTCAGGACGAGCTTCTGCGCGGTGCCGGCCTTCAACCTGGTGCTGCCGGTGAGGAGTTCGGGGCCGGTCTCGATCTCGATCGCGTGCTCGGCGGCGGCGCCCAGGGCCGAACCCGCGTTGCAGGCCAGGCCGATGGTGAGGGCCCCGGCGGCGCGGGCCTGTTCGACGGCGCCGATCGCGTACGGGGTGCGGCCGGAGGCCGAGATCCCGACGACCGTGTCCGCCGGGCCGATCCCTAGCGCGGCCAGGTCGGCGGCGGCGAGTTCCTTGCTGTCCTCCGCGTTCTCGACGGCCGTCACGAGCGCCTGCGGCCCGCCCGCGACGAGGCCGACGACCTGGCCGGGCGCGGTGTTGAAGGTCGGGGGGCACTCGCTGGCGTCCAGCACCCCCAGCCGCCCGGCCGTGCCCGCCCCCGCGTACACCAGCCGTCCGCCGCGTGCCATCCGCTCGGCGGCCGCGTCGATCGCGGCGGCGATCCGCGGCAGCCGGGCCGCGACGGCGGCGGGCACGCCGGCGTCCTCCGCGTTCATCAGCCGCGCGAGCTCGACGGTCGGCAACCGGTCGATCTCCGCGAACTCGGGCCGGAACGCCTCCGTGGCGAGCGCGGCGAGCCGGGCCCGCAGGGCGGCGTCGCCGCCGGGGGAGGCGCTGGTTCCGGGGGACATGGGACGGCTCCTTCCTGGGGGCTTCCGGTGCCGGGGCGGATGTCCCGCGGCCGTTCGCCCGCGATCCGTGCTCAGCGCGCGTCGTGACGGTGGGCCAGCGCCTCGTACGACGCCGACAGCGCCGGTGCCGCCCGGTCGTACGTGCGCTGTGCGACGCCGATGAACAGGCAGTCCACCACCAGGAGTTGTCCCGTGCGGCTCGACATCGCCGCCGGGCGCAGCTCGCTCTCGCGGGCGCTCGACGTGGTCAGGACGTGGTCCGCGTACTGGGCGATCCCGCCCTCCGGGCGGCCGGTGACCGCCACCGTCGTCGCCCCGTGCTCGAAGGCGGCCCGCAGTGGTTCGATGACGTCGGTGGTCCGCCCGGAATGGGTGATCGCGACGGCCACGTCGCCGGGCCGCAGCTGCACGGCCGTGGTGACGGCCAGGTGCGGGTCGGCGTGCGCGTGCGCGAGCAGCCCGATCCGCAGCAGCTTCTGCACGAGGTCCTGGGCGACGAGCCCGGAGGCGCCCACCCCGTAGACGTCCACGCGCCGGGCGGCCGCGAGGGCGCCCACCGCCGCCTCCAGCTGGGCGGTGTCCAACGCGGCCGCGGTGTCGGCGAGGCAGTCGGTCTCGGCCCGGGCGAGCTTGGCGACGACGTCCGGCAGTGGGTCGTCCACGCTGATGTCGGCCGTGACGGCGGGCGCGCGCCCCGCGGCCTGGTCTGCGGCGAGCGCGGCGAGGGCGAGCCGCAGATCGCGGTAGCCGGGGTAGCCCAGGACGCGGGCGGTGCGCACGACGGTGGCCTCGCTCGTGCCCGTACGCTCCGCGAGCCCGGTGACCGTGAGCGCGGCCGAGCCGGCCGGGTCGCCCGCGACGGTCTCGGCGACGCGCTGCATCGAACGTGTCATGGAGGGCGCGAGCGTGCGCACCTTGGCGGCGAGGGCCGCCGGCGGCGGGGGCACGGGCGCGCCGCGCGGGCCGGGGGTGTGCCCGGCCGTGCTGAAAGTTTCCTTCAGTTTGCCGCTCACCATGCGAAAGGTATTTTCGGGAGGGTGAGCCGTCAACCGTCCTGCTCGACCACAATGGTCCGTATGGAGCTCGAACAGGCACTGCACACGGCCCGCGCCCTCGTTCTCGCCGATCTGATGGCAGGAGACGACGACAGCGCAGTGGAGGCCGATGTCGTCTCGCTCGTCGAGGACGCGGTCGCGCACCGGCGGTGGTGGGTCGAGCAGTGGCCCGAGGGCGCCGGCTTCCTGGCCGGGCTCGTCGCGCAGGACGTGCAGGACGCGCTGCTGGAGCGGTACGGGCGCTGGCCGCTGTGCCCGGTGTGCACGGAGGGCGGCGACCCGCACGCCCTGGAGGTCGAGCCGGAGCTGGGCCCCGACCCGCACTGGGCGTGCACGAAGCAGGCGGTGCTGGTGGCGCCCGTGGGCTCGCTGGGGAAAGCGCTGCGGTGAGGCACCGCCGATGACCCTGTACATCGACCCGCCGACCTGGCCCGGGCACGGCCGTATGTGGTCGCACCTGATCAGCGATGTCTCCTACGAGGAGCTGCACGCCTTCGCCGAGCGCCTGGGGGCCCCGCGCCGCGCCTTCGACGGCGATCACTACGACGTGCCGTCGACGTCCTACGGGCAGGCCGTGCGCCTCGGCGCGCGGGAGGTCGGCAGCAAGGAGCTGGTGCGGCTGCTGTCGGCGGCGGGCCTGCGGCGGCCGAAGCACGGGCGCGGGGGGCCGGGCAACGGGCAGGGGGGTCTGTAGGCGTCCGGGGCCGGGGCGGCGCGACGGGGGCGGACCGCTGGGTGACGCGGGGCCGGGCCACCGGGTGGCGCGGGCGCCGGCAGTCGGCGCAGGCTGTCGGCAGTCCCGCCCGGATCCCCGGTCTCCCGCCCGGGAGGGCTCAGGGCTCCAGCAGCTCCAGCTCCGTGGCGACATTGCGGCGGGCCACGGGCTCCCAGCGCTCCTGGCCCAGCGGGGTGCGGAACAGCCGGGGCAGGCCCAGGAGATGGCGCAGGACCTCCGCGCGGCCCGCGCGGAACGCCTCGTCCGGGACGAAGGCGTACTCCTCGCGGACCGCCGCCGCGTACGCCGCGTACTCCTGCGGGGTGCCGGCCAGGACCGCGAGGTCCGCGTCGCACAGCACCTCGCCGTCGTGGTCGCCCGGCGCCGGGTCGTGGCCGACGGTGAGCCGGACCAGCCGGGCGACCTCGGCCGCGCGGTCCGCGCCCAGGCCCAGCTCGGGCAGGGCGCGCTCGGCGAGATGCGCGCTGCGCTCCTCGTTCTCCGAGCGGTCCGGGCGGTAGACGGCGTCGTGGAACCAGGCGGCGAACCGCACGGTGTCGGCATCGCGCGCGTGGCCCGCCAGCTCGTCGACGCGGGCGAGGACCGCCGCCAGATGGTCCACCGTGTGATAGCGGCGCTGCGGCTCGGACCAGCGGCGCAGCAGCTCGTCCGCGAACGGCCCGGGGTCCGGGGCCGTACCCGGCGAGCCGGAGCGGGCCCGCTCGACGGTCTCCCGCCAGCGGGCCCGCAGGGCGGGCGCGGCGGGGTGCTCGGTCGGGGGTGCCGTGGCGCTCATGCGCCCATTGTGGTGCACCGGCCCCGGCCCGGGACGGCCGTTCGGGGATCCTCCCGGGTCGGCTCCGGGGCCGCCTCTGGGTCAGCCCTGAGGCTTGCGGGGTTCGATGAGGCAGTCCGGGCCGGGGAAGATGAGCGTCTCGTGGCCGTCGGCGAAGCGCACCCGGTACGGCGGCTCGCCCTGCGCCCCGCGCACCTCGGTGATCTCGCCGACCTGCTCACTCATCCCCACGACGCGGGGCTTGATCCTGATCTGGTCACCGACAGTCGCGTGCATCCCCATACCTCCGGCAACGATTCGCCCTGCAACGGTCATCAGGCACACGGCGGACACGCACGGCAACTCCGCCGTCACATTCGACCACCGAGCCTGGGCCATCCGCCCCGGCTCCGCAAGGCCCCCGTACGGGTGGGCCGGCGTGCGGTGGTGCCGGGCGGGGCGCTCAGGCCCTACCCTGTGCATTGGACTAGACCTGTTGGAGGAAGGGTGGGTGTCGTGAGCAACGGTGCGATCCTGGAGGTGATCGCCCTCGGCGCCGAGGACGCGGTGGCCGCCCGCGACGGCGGCGCCGACCGGCTGGAGCTGGTGGCCGACATGGCCGCCGACGGGCTCACGCCGAGCCGGGAGACCTTCGCCGCCGTGCGGGCCGCCGTCGACATCCCCGTGCGCGTCATGCTGCGCGCCGCCGACGGCTTCTCGGCCGGCACCGCCGCCGAACTGGACGCGCTGTGCGCGACCGCGCAGAAGCTGCGGGCCGAGGGCGCCGAGGAGTTCGTCCTCGGCTTCCTCACCGACGACGGCAGCGCCGACCTGGCCGCCGTCACCGCCCTCGCCGGGGCGCTCGGACCGGGCGCCCGCTGGACCTTCCACCGCGCGATCGACCGCGCCGCCGACCGCGACGCGCTGCGCAAGCAACTCGCCGGCCTGCCGGGCCTGGACACCTTCCTGACCGCAGGCTCCGCCTCCGGCGTCGACGACGGGCTGGCCACGCTGCTGGCCGAGGCGGCGCGTGCCGACGAGCCCGGCTACGAGGCGCGCATCCTGGTCGGGGGCGGGCTCCAGCTCAAGCATGTGCCGGTGCTTCTGGGGGCCGGGATCACGGGCTTCCACATCGGGGGCGCGGCGCGGCCCGCGGGCTGGGACAGCCCGGTGGACGCGGCGGCGGTGCGCGTGTGGCGCGAGGCGCTGGGGGGCTGAGGGACTGCGGGGGCCGAGGGCGGCTCAGTCCAACTGCCGTGGCAGCGGCCGCGCGTGGACGACCGTCAGGCCCGAGACCGCACGGGTCAGCGCCACATACAGCCGGCGCAGGCCCGTGCGTTCGTCGGGCTCGGCCCCGACGACGGACGCCGGGTCGTCCAGGACCACATGGTCGTACTCCAGGCCCTTGGCCAGCGTCGCCGGGACCAGAGTGAGACGGGCGGCCCCGGAGGTCTCCTCGCCGGGGGCCACACAGTCCAGGCCCGCGTCCGCGAGGGCCGCGCCCAGGGCCGGTATGCGCGGGTCGGCGGCGATCAGGCCGATCGAGCCCTCCTTGCGCAACGCCTCGTGGCACGCCGCGACGACGGCGGCGTCCAGTTCCCCCTCCGCCACGGCCCGCACCCGGAAGTCGCCCGCCGCCTCACGCACCGACGTGGCCTCGGCCAGGCCGGGCGCGATCGCGGGCAGCAGCCGGGACGCGTACGCGATCACCTCGCGGGGCACACGGAAGCCCTGCGTCAGCTCCTCGACGGCCGCGTCCGGCTTGCCCAGGTGCGCCAGCGCCTCCCGCCAGGTGGGGGTCGCCCAGGGCGTGGTGCCCTGCGCGATGTCGCCGAGGACCGTCGCCGAACCGGTGGAGCAGCGGCGGCCCACCGCCCGGTACTGCATGGGGGACAGGTCCTGGGCCTCGTCCAGGACGACGTGGCCCAGCGACGGGGTGCGCGCGATCAGGTCGGCGGCCTCGTCGATCAGCACCGCGTCCGCCGCCGACCACTTGGCGCTCTTCACGCCGCGGGCGGGCTTCTCCCACAGGACCGCCGCCTGCTCCTCCTCGTCGAGCACCCCGCGCGCGTGCTCCGCGAGGAACTCCCCGTCGGACAGCAGCCGCAGCACCAGCTTCACCGGATCGACCTGCGGCCACAGGGCCTTGACCGCCGCCTTCACGGCCGGGTTGCGCGCGACAGCGTCCTGCACGCGGTCGTCGGGCGCCTCGCCGGCCTGCTCCATGCGTACCAGCACGGCGTGCGCGATGCGCTGCGGCAGGGCGTCACGGGCGGCCCCGTAACGGATGTCGCGGTCCAGCAGTTCGCGCACGATCTCCTCCAGCTCGTACGCGGGCACCCGCCAGCGCCGCGAGCCGCGCACCACGACGACCGGCTCCACCGGCATCGTCACCCCCGAGCGCACCGCCCGCCGCAGCACCTCGGCCATGCGCGCGTCCCCCTTGACGCAGGCCGCGCGCGGCGAGTCCACGGCCCGCACCTCGACGTGCGCGACCAGGTCGTCGACGGTCGCCTGGGCCACGTTCAACTCGCCCAGGGCGGGCAGCACTTGCTCGATGTAGCGCAGGAACGAGCGGTTCGGGCCGACGACCAGGGTGCCGGTGCGGGCCAGCCGCTCCCGGTGCGCGTACAGCAGATACGCGACCCGGTGCAGTCCCACCGCCGTCTTCCCCGTGCCCGGCGCCCCCTGCACGCACACCGTGCCGCCGATGCCTGAGCGCACGATCTCGTCCTGCTCCGGCTGGATCGTGGCCACGATGTCCCGCATCGGGCCGACGCGCGGCCGCTCGATCTCCCGTTGCAGCAGCGCGCCGGCCCGCTCCTCGCCCCCGGCGTCCGTGAGGTCCTCGTCCTCGTACGCCGTCAACTCGCCGCCCGTATAGCCGAAACGGCGGCGCACCGTCACGCCCTGCGGGTCCTTCTTCGACGCGCGGTAGAAGGGCTGCGAGACGGGCGCGCGCCAGTCGACGACCATGGGGTCGCCGTCCGTGTCGTGCACGTGCCGGCGGCCGATGTAGAAGGCGTCGGACCCGTCACCGCCCTCGGTTCCCCCGGTGAACTCCGCGCCGGGCGCCCGCGCGTAGTCCAGGCGGCCGAAGAACAGCGGGGTGCCCGCGAGGTCGGCCAGCGCGGCGATGCGCTCCTCGATCTGCCCTTTGAGGACTTCGGAGTTGACCCAGTTCGCGGTGACGTCCTTGATGTCCAGGGCCTCGACGTCGGCGCGCATCGCCCGCAGCGCCGCCCGGGAGGCGGCGAGGTGGGCGCGCTCGCGGCCGAGGGGGTCGTCGGGGGCGGCCGGAGGGGGCGACGGTACGGGTGAGCCGGTGGCCCGGGCGGTGGGTTCGGCGGTGGCTTCGGTGGCGGGTTCGGGGAGCGGCGCGGGCACGGGAAGGGCCTCCGGACGGGTGCGAAGCGGGCTGAACGGTACGAAGGAATCGAGCGTGGCCCGCCGGTTTCCGTCCGGCCGGGGCGCCCCCGGCGGCGGGAGGCGTGGCAAGGCGGGCGATTCTAGTCAGCGGGCCGAGGGGCGCGCCAACGGATTTCCCGGGCGGTCCCCGTGCGGTGCGCGGCGGTTGCCGGCGGTTGTCGGCGGTGGTTGGCGTCCCGGGGTACGGAGGGAGGAGACCTCGGGGTCGCCGTCCATCTGGGGGAGGGCGTGGGACGGGCTCGCGCTCACCCTCTGGTCGGAGAGCCGGACGATCACGGTTACACCGGCAGGCCGATGTGCGGCGCCCGCCGGAAAACCATCATGGATGCCATGAACGCCACCACCGCAGCCACCGCCGCCCAGGGTGCCCCCGCCGGCACCGCCGCCCCCGCCGCCGAGCGCCGCACGGCCGCAGGCGCCCTGCGCGCCATCAAGGTCTTCGCGGCCGCCGCCGTCAGCGTCGTCCTCCTCGGCGAGTACAGCGACAAGCAGCCCCTGCACACGGTCTGAACCGAGCCGCCTAGGCTCGCGTGCGCTGCCCCGTCTCCGGGGCGTCCGCCGCCCGTACGAGCCGTACGGGCCGTACAAGCCGTGCGCAGCCCGACAGTTGACGCCGGATCCGCCCCGCTCAGCCCTCCGGCAGCAGGATGTCCGCGTCGTCGAAGATCCGCAGCACCACCAGCAGCAGCCGCCCCCGCGAGACCATGTACTCCGCCACGATCTGCGAGGTCAGCCGGATCTCCCGGTCCTGCTCGCTCACCCCGATCGGCCGTGACAGCTTCGTGTACGGGTCGCGTGCCAGGAGCTCGACCGCCTTCTCGAAGGACGCCCGCCGGGCCGGGTCCAGGCGGTCGCGGTCGCGTGCCGCGGGCTCGGTGTACAGCACCTCATAGATGTCCTGGTGAGGCATCCTGTCCCTCCCTGCCCGGCCCTCGCCCTGGTACACGTGTCCGGCTGACCAGCCTACCGACGCGGCCGTCCACCCGGGACGGTCCCGGCGCGCGCGGGAGGCCCGGCGCGCCGGGAGCGCGCTCAGGCGCCCTCGCCCGCGAGCAGTTCGTCGGCGTCCACGATCCGGTAGGCGTAGCCCTGCTCGGCCAGGAAGCGCTGGCGGTGCGCCGCGAAGTCCTGGTCGACGGTGTCCCGGGCCACCACCGAGTAGAAGCGCGCCTCGTGCCCGTCCGCCTTCGGCCGCAGTACCCGGCCCAGCCGCTGCGCCTCCTCCTGCCGTGAGCCGAAGGTGCCCGAGACCTGGATGGCGACCGTCGCCTCCGGCAGGTCGATGGAGAAGTTCGCGACCTTGGAGACCACCAGCACCGAGATCTCGCCCGCCCGGAACGCGTCGAAGAGCTTCTCGCGCTGCGCGTTGCTGGTCTCGCCCTTGATGACGGGCGCGTCCAGGTGCTCGCCGAGTTCGTCGAGCTGGTCGATGTACTGCCCGATGACCAGGGTCTGTTCGCCCCGGTGCCGGCGCACCAGCGCCTCGGTGACCCGCCGCTTGGTCGCGGTCGTCGCACAGAACCGGTACTTCTCCTCGGTCTCGGCCGTCGCGTACGCCAGCCGCTCCGAGTCCGTCAGATCGACGCGCACCTCCACGCAGTCGGCGGGCGCGATGTAGCCCTGCGCCTCGATCTCCTTCCACGGCGCGTCGAAGCGCTTGGGGCCGATCAGCGAGAAGACGTCGGACTCGCGGCCGTCCTCGCGCACCAGCGTCGCGGTCAGCCCGAGCCGGCGGCGGGCCTGCAGATCGGCGGTGAACTTGAAGACCGGAGCGGGCAGCAGGTGCACCTCGTCGTAGACGACCAGCCCCCAGTCACGGGAGTCGAACAGCTCCAGGTGCGGGTAGACGCCCTTCCGCTTCGTCGTCAGCACCTGGTAGGTGGCGATCGTGACCGGGCGGATCTCCTTCCTCGTGCCGCTGTACTCGCCGATCTCGTCCTCGGTCAGCGAGGTCCGCTTGACCAGCTCGTGCTTCCACTGCCGGGCCGAGACGGTGTTGGTGACCAGGATCAGCGTCGTCGCCTTCGCCCGCGCCATCGCGCCCGCGCCCACGAGCGTCTTGCCCGCGCCGCACGGCAGCACCACGACACCCGAGCCGCCGTGCCAGAAGCCCTCGACGGCCTGCCGCTGGTACGGGCGCAGCGACCAGCCGTCCTCGGCCAGCTCGATGGGGTGCGCCTCACCGTCGACATAGCCCGCGAGATCCTCCGCCGGCCAGCCCAGCTTGAGCAGCACCTGCTTGATCTGCCCGCGCTCCGAGGGGTGCACGGCCACCGTGTCCGCGTCGATCCGGGCCCCGGTCAGCGGCACGACCTTCTTCGACCGCAGCACTTCCTCCAGCACCGGCCGGTCCGTGCTCTCCAGCACCAGCCCGTGCGTGGGGTGCTTGACCAGCCGCAGCCGCCCGTAGCGGTCCATCGTCTCGGCGATGTCGACGAGCAGCGCGTGCGGCACGGGATACCGCGAGTACGTCACGAGCGCGTCCACGACCTGCTCGGCGTCGTGCCCGGCCGCTCGCGCGTTCCACAGCCCGAGCGGGGTGAGCCGGTAGGTGTGGATGTGCTCGGGGGCGCGCTCCAGCTCCGCGAACGGGGCGATGGCCCGCCGGCAGGCGTCGGCCTGGTCGTGGTCGACCTCCAGGAGCAAGGTCTTGTCGCTCTGGACGATGAGCGGCCCAGCTGCGTTCTGCACGGGTGCGGCCCTTCCCTGTGGTCCGATGCGGGCAAGGATCCAGTGTCGCGCACTCGGACGGGAGCGCGGCGTGGCGGTCGGCGGCCCCTACACGTGGTCGTCGGCGAGTTCGGCAACCCCTGTGATGCGGTGCAGGGGGTAGGTGCGGACCTCGTCGGCGGTGTGGTCGTAGGCGGTGACGAAGCCGCCCTCGACGCGGACCGGGGCGATGACGCGCTGGCTGGCGGCGCCGTCGGCGTTGACGTAGCCGATCCAGACGGCGGCGCCGGTGAGGACGGCGGCCTGCACGGTGGCGAGGGTCTCGGCGGAGGTGGTGCGGGGGAGGCGGCCGTCGGCGGGGGAGGGGGCCGGGGTGCTCGCCGGTTTGCGTTCGGCGGTGGCGGCCAGGTCGCCCGCGCGGATGGCGCGGACCGCCGCGTCGAGCAGGGTGGCGTCGGGGACGGGCGGGCCCTCGGGGACGGGCGCGGGGGCGGAGCGCGGCGGGGTGCGGCGGGCGTCGGCGCGGGTGATGAGGACGTCGCCCTCGGCGGACTCGGCGGCGGGCGCGTAGCCCATCTCCCGCAGGCCCTCCAGCAGGCTGTCCGGCGCGGCCTGCGCGGCGAGCACGGTGGGGGCGAGGCGGCGCAGCCGCAGCGGGGCGGAGCGCCGGTCGGCGAGGATCTCGGCGAGGACGTTCTCGTCGTCGCAGCGCAGGTAGGCGGAGGCGGCGCCGACGCGCAGCAGGCCGTGGCGGCGGGCGACGTCGTCGACGAGGTAGGCGAGCGGCTGCGGCACGGGGGTGCGCGAGTGCGCGGCGAGGAAGGACTTGAGGTCGTCGGCGGTGCGTCCGGCGTCCAGGGCGCGGCGCACCGAGGCGGGCGTGAAGCGGTAGACGGTCGCGCCGCCCTTGGACTCGATGTCGGCGAGCACGCCCAGGAGCCGGGCCAGCGGCCGCTGGAGCGGGCCGGGGGCGACGGCGGTGAGGTCGGCCTGGAGCAGGACGTGGTCGACGGGTTGGGGCAGGAGCGGGGCCAGCAGGGCGGCCGCCTCCTCCACGGCGGTTTCCGTAGAGGCCGCCGCGAGCAGGGCGCGGCCGTGCGCGGAGAGGGCGCCGCGGCCGGTGACACCGAGGCGTTCGGCCTCGGCGAGGGTCCAGCGGGCGAGCCGGGAGCGCAGGTCCTCGGGCGCGTCGGGGCCCTCGGTGCGCGGCGGGCGCTCCCAGCGCAGCCGGGCCAGCAGGACGTCGGCGGCCACCGAGCCGCCCGGCGGCAGCGCGGCCAGCAGCTCCAGGACGCGCCGGCGGACCTCGGGCGCGGGGCCCCGGTCCAGGTCCGGGCCGAGCGCGGAGAGCGTACGGCCGCGCGCGTCGCGGCCGCCGACGAGGCCGGGGGCGCGGGTGGCGGCGAGCCAGGCCGTGGCCAGCCGCGTCCAGCGCCGCTCGGCGGGCAGGCGCAGCCAGTCGTCGGCGGCGGGGGTGGGGGCGTAGCGTTCGTCGACCTCGCCGTCGGAGGCCAACAGGCCTGCCGCGTAGGCGAGTTCGGTCCAGAAGGCGGCGGCGTCCTCGCTGGTGTCGAGGGCGGCGGCGGTGCGCTTGAGGTCGCGTACGGACAGGCCGCCCGCGCGCAGGACGAGCGGGCCGTCCTGCTCCCAGGCGGTCAGCAGTTCCTCGACGGTGGCCAGCGCGGTGAAGGCCGCTCCGGCGGCGGTCGCGTCCACGACCTGCGGGGCGTGATCGGCGACCGGCGCGAGCTCCGGTGCCACGGGCTCGCACACCCGGTGGGCGAGCCCGCCGCGCAGGTGCAGGGCGGCCTCGCGGGGCAGGACCACGCTGCCGGGAGTGCCGGGCAGCAGCAGGCCCCGGTCGAGGAGCCAGCGCAGGTGCGGGGCGGGGTCGGCGGTGACCGTGCCGTAGGGCGGGCCCCACAGCAGCCGGTCCAGGACGGCCCGCGCCTCCGGGGGCGCCCCGGCGAGCAGGGCCGTCATCCGCTCGCGGTCGGCGAAGAGCCCCGAGAGGGCGGCGACCGCCGTCACCCCGTCGTGCGTGGCGGGCAGCCCCGTGGCGGCCAGGAGCTGTTGCAGCCGGCCCGGGGACATGCCCGCCGTGGCCTCGGAGACGGTGGGGCCGAGGCCGGTGGGGGAAGGGCGGGACGGGCCGGGCGCGAGGAGTTCGCGGGCGGTGCGCACCAGCCGCAGCTGCTCGTCCGTACCCCACAGCAGGGCCTGCTCGCGCAACGTGCCGACGGCGCGCGGCAGTTCGCGCGCGATCCGCGGGTCCCGCGGCTCCTCGCCGCTCATCAGCGAGGCGAGCACGGGGTACGGGCACGGGTCGGGGGCCACCGCGAGCGCCTCCGCGACCTGCAGGGCGAAACGGTCCAGGCGCTCCAGGGCGCGGACCACGGAGGCCCGGGTGCCGGCCCGGGTGGCGAGCTGGGTGAGGTCGCCGGGCACGGGGGCCAGCAGGTCGGGGCGGTCGCGCAGGAGGGCGGCGAGGGCGCTGTCCGGGCGGGAGCGCAGCTCCTCGGCGAGGGTGCGGGGAGCGCGCGGCTGCTCCTCGCCGCCGGGCGCGCCGCGTCCCTTGCGCGCCCCCTTCGTCCGGGGCGCGCTGTCCTTGCCCGTGGCGCGTGGTGCTGTGGTTCCTGGGGCTCCGTCCGCGCTGTCTGTCTCCCGCGAGGTGGTCATTCTGTTAACGGTACCGGGCCGTGGCGTCGGGGCGGCCGCTGCGCGTGTGCCGTACGTCCACCATGACGCAGCGCGCCGTGTGCCCCCTGTGCGCTCTGTCGCGCCCGCGCGGAACCGGTACCGTCGGTGAGGCAGCGGCTGGTGGTCCCCGGCGGGTGTTCCGGGGACACGGCGGGGACGGTGGGGAAACGCGGTGGGGATCGAGAGCGATCAGCTTGTCTACGACTATCTGAGCCGGGTCGGCGACATCGCCCAGCGGCAGGCGTTCACCTCCGCCGAGCGCATGCGGCTCGTCTCCCGGCTGCGCACCGAGATCGAGCGGCGCAGGGCGGCCGAGGGCGCCGACACCCCCGCCGCCGTCCAGCGCATCCTCGCCGGCCTCGGCAGCCCGGACGAGGCCGTCGCCGACGCCGGGCACAACGCCGGGGCCGCCGACGGCGCCCGCGTGCCGGCCCCGCGCCGCGAGGAGGCCCCGCGCCCGGCCGTCCCCGCGGACCCCCCGGGAGCCGCGCCCCCGCACCTCGCGGGCGAGGCCGAACTCGGCGGGCCCGCGCAGGCCGGCCCCGACCCCGGGGAGGTCCCCGAGTGGTGGCGGGCCGACCGCCGCCCGTTCACCGGCGAGGCGGGCCCGTACGCCGGCCGGGAGCCGGTGCACGGCTTCGTCGGCGGCATCGAGATCCCCGACATACTCAAACCACCCCCGCCGCCCGGCCGGGACGGGCCGGGACGCGACGGCGGTCCGGGGGAGCGCTCCGGCAAGGGCGAGGGAGCCGAAAAGACCGAAAGAGTCGAAAAAGGCGCCGAGGACGGCGGCGGCGCGGACGCCGGTGCGGCGCAGGGCCAGGAGACCGCCGCCCGCCAGGGCTTCCATCTGCTGCGCCGCCCCGACGGCGCCCCGGTACCGGTGTTCCTGCTGCTGGTCTCACTGCTGCTGGTCGTCGGGGCCGTCCTCGGCAACTGGCTGGTGCTCGCGGCCGGCTGGGCGCTCGCCTACGTCACCCGCAAGCTGTCGTACACCGAGTCGCAGTGGGCCGTGCTGTTCCTGCCGGGGCTGACGGTGACCGGGGCCGTGGTGTGGCTGTGGGGGCGGACAGCGGGCCGCTGGGGGGACCCGGTGCCGCAAGGGGCGATGGGACAGGCACTCGCCGACACGTGGCCGTGGGCGGTGCGGGTCGCTGCGCTGGCGTCGGCGGCTTATGTGATGTGGCGGGCGCGGAGGCCGGGGTAGGGGGTGTGGGCTTGTGGTGCCTCCGGCGGACTTTCCCCTTCCCGAAACTGGGGCTCCGCCCCAGACCCCGTATCGCGGCTGCGCCGCTCGTCCTCAAACGCCGGACGGGCTGGGTTCCCCAGCCCACGGCTTACCCGGCACCACCAGCGGGCTGCCCGTCACCGGGTCCGGGACCACCACCGACTCCAGGCCGAAGACCTCGCGGACCAGGCCGGCGGTGATGACCTCGGCCGGGCGGCCCCGGGCCACGACGTGGCCCGCCTTCATCGCCACGAGGTGGTCCGCGTAGCGGGCGGCCTGGTTGAGGTCGTGCAGGACGGCGACGACCGTACGGCCCCGCTCGTGGTTCAGACGGCGCACCAGGTCCAGGACCTCGACCTGGTGGGCGATGTCGAGATAGGTCGTCGGCTCGTCCAGGAGCAGCAGGTCCGTCTCCTGCGCCAGCGCCATCGCGATCCACACGCGCTGCCGCTGCCCGCCGGAGAGCTCGTCGACGGGGCGGTCGGCGAGGGCGGCGGTCCCGGTGCGCTCCAGGGCGTCGGTGACGGCCCGTTCGTCGTCCTCGGACCACTGCTGCCACCAGCGCTGGTGCGGCTGCCGGCCCCGCGCGACCAGGTCCGCCACGGTGATGGCCTCGGGCGCGACGGGGGACTGCGGCAGCAGTCCCACGGCCCGCGCGATGCGGCGCGTGGGCAGCGAGGCGAGCTCCCGGCCGTCGAGCAGCACGGCCCCCGACACCGGCTTGAGGAGCCGGCCCAGGGCGCGCAGCAGCGTGGACTTGCCGCACGCGTTGGGGCCGACGATGACGGTGACCTCGCCGTCGGGGACCGCGAGGTCGAGTCCGTCGACGACCGTACGGTCCTCGTAGGCGAGGGTCAGGGCGCGGGCGGTGAGCCGGGCGTCGGTCACGCGGTTCCTCCGGAACGGCTGCGGGAGCTGCGGCCCCTGACCAGGAGCCACATCAGGTACGGGGCGCCGACGGCGGCGGTGAGCACGCCCACGGGCAGGACGGTGGGCTCGAAGAGCGTACGGGCCAGCAGGTCCGCGACGACGACGATGAGCGCGCCGGTCAGCGCCGCGCACAGCAGCGGCGCATGGGCGGTGCGCGCCGCCCGCCGGGCCAGCTGCGGGGCGAGCAGTGCCACGAAGTCCACGGGCCCGGCCGCGCCCGTGGCGAGGGCGGCGAGGACGACGCCGAGCAGGACGAGCCCGAACCGCACCCGGCCCAGGCGCGTGCCGAGCGCCGTCGCGGTGTCGTCGTCCAGGGCCACGGCCCGCTGCGCCCGGCCCGCCCAGCACACCAGCGGGGTGAGCGCCAGCAGCGCCCACGCCACCGGCGCGGCCTCGTCCCAGCCGCGCCCGCTCAGCGAACCGGTCATCCACACCTGTGCCTGCTGGGCCACCAGGTAGTCGCCCTTGGTCATGAACAGGTGCGTGACCGAGCGCAGGGCCACCGCGAAGCCGATGCCGATCAGGACGAAGCGCGTCGCGTGCAGTCCGCGCCGCCAGGCGAAGACGTACACGAGCGCGGCCGCGAGCAGCCCGCCGGCCACCGCCACGTACGGCAGTGCCGCGTACGAGGTGATCCCGAAGGTGAGCGCGGCGACGGTGAGGGCGCTCGCGCCCTGGCCGACGCCGATGACGTCCGGGCTGGCGAGCGGGTTGCGGGCCACGGTCTGGATGAGCCCGCCCGCGATCCCGAACGCGGCACCCACCAGCACGCCCACGGTCATCGGCGGCAGCCGCAGCGTGCCGACGGTCAGCTCGTCGGGGGAGGGCCGGCCGAGGAGGACGTCGAGCACCGCGCCGGGCGGTACGAAGGTGTGGCCCACGCACAGGTAGGCCAGGCACGCGCCGGCCAGCAGCAGGGCGAGCGTCAGCGCGAGCACGGTGGAGCGCCGGTGCACGAGGAAGGACGCGCGCCCGGCCCGTACGAGCGCGAAACCGGCGGGCCGCACGGCCGTACGGGCACTCACAGCATCTTTCCGTTCGCTTCTCCGCCCGCGCGGCGAAAGCGCGCGTCGTGTTCCGTCTGCGGCCCGGCGGCCGCGCGTGCGACGCTCACCACGCACCCCCCGCCTGCCTGCGGCGCACCAGCGCCACCAGGAACGGCACCCCGAGCAGTGCCGTCATCACGCCGGAGGGCACCTCGCCCGGCGGGAAGAGGATCCGGCCCGCCGTGTCCGCGAGGAGCAGGACGGCCGGGCCGAGGAGGGCCGCCATCGGCAGCAGCCGGCGGTGGTCGCCGCCGACGAGCGCGCGGGCCATGTGCGGCACGGCGAGGCCGACGAACGCGATCGGCCCGGCCGCCGCGACCCCGGCCCCGGTCAGCACGGTGGCGCCGAGCCCGCCGACGATCCGTACGGCCGCCACGTTGCGGCCCAGCCCCGTGGCGACGTCCTCGCCGAGCGCGAGCGCGTCCAGGCCGCGCGCCACCGACACCACCATGACCGCGCCGACGAGCAGGAACGGCCACAGCTGCCCGATCACCTCGGCCTTCGCGCCGGAGAGGGCGCCCACCTGCCAGAAGCGGAACTGCTCCAGCACGGACGCCTTCGCGGTCAGCACGCCCGTCACGACCGACACCAGCAGCGCGTTGACGGCCGCCCCGGCCAGCGCGAGCTTCACCGGCGAGGCGCCGTCCCGGCCGCGCGCGGCGATCGTGTACACGGCGACGGCCGCTAGGGCCGCGCCCGCGAACGCCCACCACACCCAGCCCGCCGCCGACCGCACGTCCGCCAGGGAGATCGCCAGCACCACGCCGACGGCCGCGCCGTGCCCGATGCCCAGCACGCCGGGGTCGGCGATGGGGTTGCGGGTGATGCCCTGCAGGGCAGTGCCGGCGAGGGCGAGCGCGGCGCCGACGAGCAGGCCGACGACCGTACGCGGCAGGCGCATCTCGCGTACGACCGAGGCGTCGCCGCCCGAACCGTGCCCCATCAGGGCGTCGAGGACCTGGCCGGGTGCCACGGGGCGGGCCCCGACGGCGAGGCTGAGCAGTACTGCCAGCAGCAGGACGGCGGCCGCCGCCAGCGTCCGGCCTGCCGCGCGGCGCGCGGAGGCGGCGCGGGGGGCGGGGGAGACCGCGGTGGGTATCGCTTCCACGTCGTGGATCGTTTCCTTCGGGTGCGCGTCCGGAGCGGTCGGCGAGGTCCACTGTCCAGAAGATCCGGGTTAGGTGAGGCTAAGTCTACGGGTGGGGCGGACCGGCAGAATGGGGTTCATGACCCTGCGCTCACGCCCCGCGGACGACGCCCGGTTCACGGTGGGCTTCGACCTGGACATGACCCTGATCGACTCCCGGCCCGGCATCGCGGCCACCTACCGGTGGCTGGCCGCCGAGACGGGCACCGACATCGACGTCGACCTGGCCGTCAGCCGGCTCGGCCCGCCGCTCGCGCAGGAACTCGCCCACTGGTTCCCCGAGGAGCGCGTCGCGGAGGCGATCGCGCTGTACCGCTCGGCGTACCCGGCGCACGCGATAGCCCCGACGACCGCGCTGCCCGGCGCCCGCGAGGCCGTCGCCGCCGTCCGCGCCCTCGGCGGGCGGGCCGTCGTCGTCACCGCCAAGCACGGGCCCAGCGCCCGCCTGCACCTGGACCACCTGGGCATCGAGCCCGACGAACTCGCCGGTGACCTGTGGGCCGAGGGCAAAGCGGTCGCACTGCGCGAGCACGGCGCGAGCGTCTACGTCGGCGACCACCTCGGGGACGTACGCGGCGCCCGCGCCGCCGGCGCGCTGTCCGTCGCCGTCGCCACCGGCCCGTACGGCGCGGACGAACTGCGCGCGGCGGGCGCCGACGTGGCCCTCGCCGACCTGACGGCCTTTCCGCGGTGGCTGCGCGGCTACCGGGCCGGTGCTGAGGAGGACGGTGCCGAGGACGACGGGGCGGCGGCAGAGGCCCGCGCCTGACGGCGCTGCGCGGCGATCGACCGCAGCACCCCGGCACCGGCGAGCACGAAGCCCACGCCCATCAGCATGCACACGAAGTAGGCGGCGGGCGGCAGGGGATGAAGGCCCAGGAACAGCGGGGCCATCGTCGCCAGGGTGGCCACCGCGCCGACGAGGAAGACGACCGCGCCCACGCGTACCAGCAGATCCCCGTCCTGGGGCGTTTCGCTACTCACCCGACCAGGGTAGGTCCCAGGGCGTCGGCGCGGCGGCCCCCCTGGGGGAGGGGAGCACCGGGCGGACCCGGGCGGCCGCCGCGGACGTCCCGGACGCGCGGATGTGGCGGCCTGGGACGTCTTGTCACCGGGCTCGGGACCATTAGCCTTGTCAGTAGCGGGTCTTGCGGCCCGCTGTAGTGCTATCAAGAGCTGTTTTCCGTGAGCTGTTTTTCCGTGAGGGCAGCGGGGCAGCCCTTTCCGTAATTCCGACGAGACACGAGGACGAGGACAGACGTGCCTACCGGCAAGGTCAAGTGGTTCAACAGCGAGAAGGGCTTCGGCTTTCTCTCCCGTGACGACGGCGGAGACGTCTTCGTGCACTCCTCGGTGCTCCCGGACGGGGTCGACGCCCTCAAGCCGGGCCAGCGCGTCGAGTTCGGCGTCGTGGCCGGTCAGCGCGGTGACCAGGCGCTCAGTGTGACGCTGCTGGAGGCGCCGCCGTCGATCGCGGCCGCACAGCGCCGCAAACCGGACGAGCTGGCGTCGATCGTGCAGGATCTGACGACCCTGCTGGAGAACGTCACACAGCAGCTGGAGCGCGGCCGCTACCCCGACAAGGCCCACGGCGCGAAGATCGCGAACATGCTGCGGGCGGTGGCGGACCAGCTCGACGTCTGATCCGCCACGGCCGGAGTGCCGGTCAGACGAAGGAGAGCGCGTCCGGGCCGAGGGGCGGTACGAGCCCCTCGGCCGCCGCGCGGGTGAGCAGCCCGCGCACGGCGGCGTAGCCGTCCTCGCCGAGGTCGGCGGTGAACTCGTTGACGTACAGCCCGATGTGCGCGTCGGCGACCGCCGGGTCCATCTCCTGCGCGTGCTCCAGCACGTACGGGCGGGACGCCTCCGGATCGTCCCAGGCCATCCGCACCGAGGTGCGGGCCGCGTCCGCGAGACGGCGCAGCGTCGCGGCGCCCAGCGAGCGCTTGGCGATGATCGCGCCGAGCGGGATGGGCAGGCCGGTGGTCAGCTCCCAGTGCTCGCCCATGTCGGCGACGCACGTCAGACCGTACTGGCCGTAGGTGAAGCGGGCCTCGTGGATGACCAGCCCGGCATCCACCCTGCCGTCGCGGACGGCGGGCATGATCTCGTGGAACGGCAGCACGACGACCTTGCCGACCCCGCCCGGCACCTCCGCCGCCGCCCACAGCCGGAACAGCAGATACGCCGTCGAGCGCTCGCTCGGCACGGCCACCGTCCGCCCCGCGAGGTCCTTCGGCCCGGCCTGCTCCCGGCTCAGCACGAGCGGCCCGCAGCCCCGGCCGAGGGCGCCGCCGCAGGGCAGCAGGGCGTACTCGTCGAGCACCCACGGCAGGACCGCGTACGACACCTTGAGCACGTCGAACTCGCCGCGCTCGGCCATGCCGTTGGTGACGTCGATGTCGGCGAAGGTCACGTCCAGGGCGGGGGCGCCGGGGACGCGGCCGTGGGCCCACGCGTCGAAGACGAAGGTGTCGTTCGGGCAGGGCGAATAGGCGATCTTCAACGGTGCTTCGCTCACGGCGTCCTCCTCGCGGGCGCGGTCGTTCGGGCAGGTCATGCGGTCGCTGCGGCCGCCGCGGCCGCGAGGGCCGGGGGCAGGGCGGCGAAGGCCCGGGCGAGGGCCGCGAGCGCGTCGGGGATGCGCCAGGCCGCGCGGTCGCGGGGGCCCACCGCGTTGGAGACGGCCCGCAGTTCGAGGACGGGCACGCCGTGCCCGGCCGCGGCCTCGGCCACCCCGAAGCCCTCCATTGCCTCCGCGAGCGCCCCCGGCCGCAGCGCGGCGAGCGCGCTCGCGCGGCCGGCGGTACCGGTCACCGTGGAGACGGTGAGCACCTCGCCGCGCGCGGCCCCGGTCGAGGCGGCCACGGCCGCCACGAGCGCGGCGGGCGGCCGGTGCTCGACCGTGCCGAAACCGAGGCCGGTGACGGGCACGAACCCGTCGGCGGTCTCGGCGCCCAGATCCGCCGCGACGATCACGTCGGACACCACGAGCGAGCCGAGTGCCGCCCCCGGGAAACCGCCGGCGATCCCCGCCGACACCACAAGCCCGTACGGCCGCCCGCCAGCGGCAGCCGCCGCCAACGCGGAGGCCGCCCCGGCAGCAGCGGCGGCGGGCCCGACACCGGCGGCCAGCACGTCGAGCACGAGCGACCCGCTCCGGACGACGGCCGCAGGGGCGTGCGCGCCCTGCGGAGCGCCGGCACGGGCCGGGCCGGCTGCCGGCGTCTGCTCGCGCGGGTCCCCGCCAGGGGCGGCTGCCGCCGGGCCGGCCGGCGTGGCCGTGTCGCCAGGGGCGTACGGGGCGCCGACCGGTGTCCGGCTGTGCGGTGACTGCCCGTCGAGGGTCGGCCGGGCCGGGCCCGTGCCCGTGGCGTCCTCGGCCGACGGCCGGGCTGCCGGAGTGCTGTGCTGCGTCGTGGCCGTGTCGTCGGTGTGCGGGGCACTCGCCGACGTCCGGCCGTCCGGGGCCGCCGGGTTCGTGTCCGTGGCGTCCCCGGCCGTCGGCCGGACCGCTGGGGTGCTGTGCTGTGTCGTGGCCGCGCTGTTGGCGGACGGGGCTGCCGTCGGTGTCCGGCCGTGCGGTGATTCCCCGTCAGGGGTCGGCCGGGCCGGGGGCGGCGGATTCGTGTCCGTGGTGTCCTCGGCCGACGGCCGGGCCGTCGGGGTGCTGTGCCGCGTCGTGGCCGCGTCGGCGGTGGACGGGGCGTCCGCCCTCGACCGGCCGTCGGCGGGCGCCGGATTCGTGTCCGTGGCGCCCCCGGCCGGCGGCCGGACCGGCGCCGCGTCGGCCGGGCAGACCACCCGGTGCAGCACCGCGCCCGGTACCGCGATCACTTCCGGCGGGCCCGCCGCAGGCGCGCCGCGCAGGATCGCGTCGCGTTCGGCGTCGACGGCCGTGACGACGAGGACGCGCACGGTTCCGGGTTCCCGCGGCGTCAGTTCGAGCGCTCCAGCGTGAAGTTCCAGATGCCCAGCGCCTTGCCGGACTTCGCCTCGACGATGCTGACCCGGGCCTTCTCGGAGAAGCCGCCCGTGCCGGAGGAGAAGAAGGCGCTGGCCGGAATGGACCGGTAGGTCTTCTTGTTGGGCTCCGGCTCGACCGGGGCGCCGTTGATGAAGATGGTCCAGCCCTCGTCGGCGACCTTCGGCTCCACACCGAGGCGGACCTTGTCCTCCATGGACGCCTTGATGGCCTTGCCCTCTTCGTTCAGGCAGCCGGGCGCCTCCTTGGTGGCGATGGCGTCACCGTCGTTGTAGCAGGCGGCCTCGGAGGTCACCGTGGTCGAGCCGACGGTGACCGTCGCCAGCGGCGTCGGCTTGTCGCAGGCGGAGAGAGCCAGGAGCCCGAAGGTCACGGCCCCGGCGGCGGCAACGGCACGGCGGCGCTTGCCCCGGAAAAACGCAGCGGTCATGCGGGCAGGCTATCGGGCCGCTCCGATCACGCCACGCGGGGGTGCGGCGAGCCGCGCCGGGCCGCCGTCAGCAGGCCCCGTACGGCAGTGGCCACGCCCAGCGCGAGCACGGCCGCCGCCACGGCCATGCCCAGGACGCCGTTGAGGGGCAGCAGGATGCCGATGGCCCCGCCGGCCACCCAGCACATCTGCAGCAGCGTCTCGGAGCGGGCGAACGCCGAGGTGCGCACGCTCTCCGGGACGTCCCGCTGGATCAGCGAGTCCAGGGACTGCTTGCCCAGGGCCTGCGAGATGCCGGCGACGGCGGCGACCGCGGCCACCGCGAACGGGCTGAAGAACACGGCCGCGAACACGGCCGCGCCCAGCGTCGCGCTCAGCACCGTCGCGATCGTCCACTCCGGGCTGCGCGAGCGCAGCAGCGCGCCGATGGCCGTGCCCAGCGCGTTGCCGCCGCCCGCCGCGACGGCGACGATCCCCATGGAGACCACCGGACTGAGACCGTCCAGCGGATGCACGCGCAGCAGGAACGCCAGGAAGAACGTCAGGAAGCCCGACAGCCAGCGCAGCGCGCTGTTGGCCTGCAGCGCGTGCAGCACCGAACTGCCCACCGTGGTCAGCCCCGGCGCCCTGCGCTGCTTACGGCGATCACTGCGCTTGCCGCGCTCGCGCCCGTACCGGGTGAGGGTGCTGTAGCCGCGTACGGGCCGGTACGGGCGGCGGTCGCCCGACAGCAGCCGGGCCCGGCTCTCGCCCTTCGCCGAGTCCACCTTGTGCGGCAGCGACAGCGACAGCACCGTGCCCAGCACGAACACCGCGGACGCCCCGTACAGCGGGAACGCCGGCCCCAGCAGATGCAGCCCCGCGCCCAGCGGGGCCGCCGCCCCCGTCGCGATCAGCCCGCCCAGCGTCACCCGCGAGTTCGCCTTCACCAGGGAGATCCGGGGCGGCAGCAGCCGGGGCACGACCGCCGAGCGCACCACCCCGTACGCCTTCGACGACACCAGCACCCCCAGCGCCGCCGGATACAGCTCCAGACCGCCGCTCTCCACCGCGCCCGACATCATCAGCGCCAGCAGCGCCCGCGCGACCATCGCCCCGGCCATCGCCGCGCGCCGGCCGTGCGGGATCCGGTCCAGCAGCGGCCCGATCACCGGGGCCAGCAGCGCGAACGGCGCCATCGTCACCGCCAGGTACAGCGCGACCCGGCCGCGCGCCTGGTCCGTGGGCACCGAGAAGAACACCGTGGACGCGAGCGCCACCGTGATCAGCATGTCGCCCGCCGAGTGCACCGCGTGCAGCTCGATGAGCTTGCCCAGCCCCGACTCGCCCGCCCCGTGCGCGTGCGTGGCCCTGCGCACCCCGCGTGCCAGGCCCGTCACCGGGCGGCGCAGGGCCCGGCCCGCACCGCGGACACCGCGGCGGAACGGACCTCCCGAGGCCGACCGGATGGCTCCCACCACGCCATACTGCCCCACCCCGCACCGCCCCGGGCACCGAGTGCGACCGCACGGCGCACTCCGTCACCTCACGCTCGTCCGCGCGGCCCGGCTGTTCTCCACGGCTCCCAGCGGGGTAGCGTGCACAACGCGCCACCGGCGGTCGTTCCTTTCCGCGCCCCGGGTCACCATCCCGCAGAATGGGAAGTGACCAGGTGCGCCCCGAGGCCGTTCGGGCGTGGACGTCGACGCGGTCCTGCGGTCCGCTCCGTCCGCCGTCCCGGCCGTACCGGCCGGCGCACTCGTGAGACGGCGTGGAAGAGAGAATCGATTCTTGTGAGTGCTGCGATGCGAAGCCGTACCCCGGACCGCCTGTGCGCCGAGGCGGTCGAACTCGCCCGGGAGGCCGCCGAGGAGGCCGCGCGCCCGGGCACGGTCGGCGAGCACGTCGAGGCCGTCGCCGACGGGGACCGCGTCGTCACGCACTACTTCCACTGCGCGGACCCCGGCTACCGCGGCTGGCGCTGGGCCGTCACCGTCGCCCGCGCCTCCCGCGCCCGCAGCGTCACCCTCGACGAGACCGTGCTGCTCCCCGGCCCCGACGCGCTCCTCGCCCCCGAATGGGTGCCCTGGAGCGAGCGGCTGCGCCCCGGCGACATGGGCCCCGGCGACCTGCTGCCCACCGACTCCGAGGACCTGCGCCTGGAGCCCGGCTACTCCGGTGAGGACGCGCCGCCGCCGAACTCGGCCGTCTCCGCCGAGATGACCGCGCTCGCCGACGCCGAGGACGCGGACGTCTCCGCCGGACCGCCCTCCGCGCAGCCGACCGCGCCCGCGCGCGGCTCCATCGCCGCCGTCGCCGAGGAACTCGGCATGCGGCGCGCCCGCGTCCTCTCCCGCTACGGCCTGCACACCGCCGCCGACCGCTGGGACGAGTCCCACGGCGCGAAGACCCCCATGGCACAGGCCGCCCCCGCCTCCTGCGTCACCTGCGGCTTCCTCGTCCCCATCGGGGGCTCCCTCGGCCAGGCCTTCGGCGTGTGCGCCAACGAGTTCGGCCCCGCCGACGGGCACGTGGTCTCCCTGTCGTACGGCTGCGGCGGCCACTCCGAGGCGGCCGTCATGCCCAGGCCGCCGCGGCCGGCTCCGCCGGTGATCGACGAGACGAAGGTTGACGCGTTGTCGCTTCGCGAGGAGCCGTCGGAGGACGAGACCTTGGGTCACGCGTAACGGTTGCCCGGAACCGGGCTTGCTGTTCCGGGGGGCTGCGCCCCCCGGACCCCCCGATCGCGGCTGCGCCGCTCGTCCTCAATCGCCGGACGGGCTTGAAAATCAAGCCCGTCCGGCGTTTGGTTTTCTCAGGCCGACGCCGGCGGGTACAGAGCCCGCGGCAGCTGCGCCGCAGCCGCCTGGTCCAGTAGCCACAGCGTGCGTGACCGGCCGTACGCACCGGCGGCCGGTGCCTGGATCTCGCCCGCACCCGACAGCGCCATCGCCACCGCACCCGCCTTGTCCTCGCCCGCCGCCAGCAGCCACACCTCGCGGGCCGCCCGGATCGCGGGGAGGGTCAGTGAGATGCGGGTCGGCGGCGGCTTCGGGGAGCCGTGGACGCCGACGACCGTGCGTTCGGTCTCGCGGACGCCCGGGAGCTCCGGGAAGAGGGAGGCCACGTGCGTGTCCGGGCCGACGCCCAGCAGCAGGACGTCGAAGGCGGGCACGGCCGCGTGGTCCTCGGGCCGCGCGGCGGCGGCGAGTTCGGCCGCGTACCCGGCGGCGGCCGCGTCGGCGTCGGCGCCGTACGGGCCGCCGACCACCGGCATCGTGTGCACCCGGGCCGGGTCCAGCGGCACCGTGTCGAGGAGCGCCTGCCGGGCCTGGGTGTCGTTGCGCTCCGGGTCGCCCTCGGGCAGGAAGCGTTCGTCGCCCCACCACAGGTCGAGCCGCGACCAGTCCACCGCGTCCCGGGCGGGCGCCCCGGCGAGGGCCGCGAGCAGCCCGTTGCCGTTGCGCCCGCCGGTCAGGACGACGGAGGCGGAGCCGCGCGCGGCCTGCGCGTCCACGATCTTCGTGATCAGCCGGGCCGCCGCGGCCTGGGCCATCAGCTCCTTGTCCCGGTGGACGACGATCTGCGGTGCGCTCACTTGCCGGCCGCCTTCTTGCCGCCGCCGGCGGCCTTCTTCGCGGGGGCCGCGGGCTTCGCCCCGGCGTCGGCCCCGGCCGGAGCGGCCTTGGCCTCGGCGGCCTTGGGGGCGTCCGCCGCCTCGGGGGCCGGTGCGCCGAGCCGGTCCGTGCCGTACTTGAGCGCGGACTCGTAGATGACGTCCGGGTCGAGGCGGCGCAGCTCCTCGGCGAGCAGCTCGGAGGTGTCGCGCCGCTGGAGGGCGACCGAGCGGTCGGGCTGGCCGGGCATGCACAGGGTGGCCAGCGAGCCGTTCGGGCGGTCCAGGACGATCGGCCCGTTCTTGGTCTCCAGGCGTACGGCCGTCAGGCCCGGCCCGTCGGAGACGGTGCGCTCGACGGGCACGCCCAGGCGGTCGGCGAGCCACATGGCCAGCAGTTCGGCGCTGGGGTTGTAGCTCTCGCCCTCGACCTCGGCGGAGACGATTGGGGCGTGCTGCTGGTCGAGCGCGGCCGCGAGCATCGAGCGCCACGGCGTGATCCGGGTCCAGGCCAGGTCGGTGTCGCCGGGCGTGTAGCGCGAGGCGCGGGCGGTGAGGTCGGCGAGCGGGTCCTCGGCGGCGTAGGTGTCGGTGACGCGCCGCTGCCCGAGGGCGCCGAGCGGGTCCTGCTTGGGGTCGACGGGCGAGCCGACGGGCCACCAGACGACCACGGGGGCGTCCGGCAGCAGCAGCGGCAGGACCACCGACTGGGCGTGGTCGATGACATCGCCGTACAGCCGCAGCACGACGGTCTCGCCCGCGCCGGCGGAGGTGCCGACGCGGACCTCGGCGTCGAGGCGGGCCTTGGCCCGTTCGCGGGGGGAGCGGCTGACGCGCTTGATGACCACGAGCTTGCGCGAGGGGTGCTCGCGGGAGGCCTCGTTGGCGGCCTTGAGCGCGTCGTAGGCGTGCTCCTCGTCGGTGACGATGACCAGCGTGAGCACCATGCCGATGGTCGGGGTGCCGATGGCGCGGCGCCCGTGGACCAGAGCATTGTTGATCTTGCTGGCCGTGGTGTCCGTAAGGTCGATCTTCATGGCCGGCGCCAGCTCCGTCCGTCTCGTGCCAGCATCTCGTCCGCCTCGACCGGGCCCCAGGTGCCGGCCGGGTACTGCGCCGGCGTGCCGTGCTTGTCCCAGTACTCCTCGATCGGGTCGAGGATCTGCCAGGAGAGCTCGACCTCCTTCAGGCGCGGGAAGAGGTTGGACTCGCCGAGCAGCACATCGAGGATGAGCCGCTCGTACGCCTCCGGGCTGGACTCGGTGAAGGACTCGCCGTAGGCGAAGTCCATCGACACGTCCCGGACCTCCATCGAGGTGCCCGGCACCTTCGAACCGAACCGCATGGTGACGCCCTCGTCCGGCTGCACCCGGATGACCAGGGCGTTCTGCCCCAGCTCCTCGGTGGCGGTGTGGTCGAAGGGCGAGTGCGGGGCGCGCTGGAAGACCACCGCGATCTCGGTGACGCGGCGGCCGAGCCGCTTGCCGGTGCGCAGGTAGAAGGGGACGCCCGCCCAGCGGCGGTTGTCGATCTCCAGCTTGACGGCCGCGTAGGTGTCGGTCTTCGAGGCGGGGTCGATGCCCTCTTCCTCCAGGTAGCCGACGACCTCCTCGCCGCCCTGCCAGCCGTGCGCGTACTGGCCGCGCACGGTCTCCTTGCCGAGGTTCTTCGGCAGCCGGACGGCGCCCAGGACCTTGGTCTTCTCCGCCGCCACCGCGTCCGCGTCGAAGGAGGCGGGCTCCTCCATGGCGGTCAGCGCCAGCAGCTGCAGCAGGTGGTTCTGGATGACGTCGCGCGCGGCGCCGATGCCGTCGTAGTAGCCGGCCCGGCCGCCGATGCCGATGTCCTCGGCCATGGTGATCTGCACGTGGTCGACGTAGGACCGGTTCCAGATCGGCTCGAAGAGGGTGTTGGCGAAGCGCAGCGCCAGGATGTTCTGGACCGTCTCCTTGCCCAGGTAGTGGTCGATCCGGAAGACCTCCTGCGGGGGGAAGACCTCGTGGACGATCGCGTTGAGCTCCTGGGCGCTCTTCAGGTCGTGGCCGAAGGGCTTTTCGATGACGGCGCGCCGCCAGGAGCCTTCGGGGGCGTCGGCCAGGCCGTGCTTCTTGAGCTGCTGGACGACCTTGGGGAAGAACTTCGGCGGGACGGAGAGGTAGAAGGCGAAGTTGCCGCCCGTGCCCTGCGCCTTGTCCAGTTCGAGGACCGTGTGCTTCAGGGTCTCGAAGGCCGCGTCGTCGTCGAAGTCGCCCTGGACGAACCGGCAGCCCTGGACCAGCTGCTGCCAGACCTCCTCGCGGAAGGGCGTGCGCGAGTGCTCCTTGACGGCGTCGTGCACGACCTTGGCGAAGTCCTCGTCCTCCCAGTCGCGGCGTGCGAAGCCGACGAGCGAGAAGCCCGGCGGCAGCAGCCCGCGGTTGGCGAGGTCGTAGACCGCCGGCATCAGCTTCTTTCGGGACAAATCGCCCGTGACGCCAAAGATGACCAGGCCCGACGGCCCCGCGATACGCGGGAGCCGTCGGTCCTGAGCGTCACGCAGCGCGTTGCTGCTGGTGCTCAATTCATGCCTCCGGGGCGAGGCGCCTGAGCTCCGCCTCGGTGGACTTCAGCAGGTCGTTCCAGGACTGCTCGAACTTGTCGACGCCCTCGTCCTCCAGGAGCTGGACGACCTCGTCGTAGGAGATCCCCAGCCGCTCGACCGCGTCGAGCTCGGCCCTGGCCTGCTCGTAGGTGCCGCGCACGGTGTCACCGGTGATCTGCCCGTGGTCGGCGGTCGCCTCCAGGGTGGCCTCCGGCATGGTGTTGACCGTGTTCGGGGCGACCAGGTCGTCGACGTACAGCGTGTCCTTGTAGGCCGGGTCCTTCACACCGGTCGAGGCCCACAGCGGACGCTGCTTGTTGGCGCCGGCCTTCTCCAGGGCCAGCCAGCGGTCCGAGGCGAAGACCTCCTCGTAGGCCTGGTACGCCAGACGGGCGTTGGCGAGCGCCGCCTTGCCGCGCAGCCCCTTGGCCTCGTCGGTGCCCAGCGCGTCCAGCCGCTTGTCGATCTCGGTGTCGACGCGGGAGACGAAGAAGGAGGCCACCGAGTGGATCAGGGACAGGTCCAGGCCCGCGGCCTTCGCCTTCTCCAGACCCGTCAGGTAGGCGTCCATCACCGCGCGGTAGCGCTCCAGCGAGAAGATCAGCGTGACGTTGACGCTGATGCCCAGGCCGATGACCTCGGCGATCGCCGGGAGGCCGGCCTTGGTCGCCGGGATCTTGATGAGCGTGTTCGGACGGTCCACGAGCCAGGCCAGCTGCTTGGCCTCGGCGACCGTGGCGGTCGTGTTGTGGGCCAGGCGCGGGTCGACCTCGATGGAGACCCGGCCGTCCTGGCCGTCGGTGGCGTCGAAGACCGGGCGCAGGATGTCCGCGGCGTCGCGTACGTCCGCCGTCGTGATCATGCGGATGGCCTCGTCGACGGTGACCTTGCGGGCCGCGAGGTCGGCCAGCTGGCGCTCGTACCCGTCGCCGCCCGAGATCGCCTTCTGGAAGATCGACGGGTTCGTCGTCACACCGACGACGTGGCTCTCGTCGATCAGCTCGGCGAGGTTGCCGGACGTGATGCGCTTGCGGGACAGGTCGTCCAGCCAGATCGCGACGCCCTCGTCGGAGAGGCGCTTGAGTGCGTCTGTCATGGGAACTGCATCTCCTACTTGATGGGAAGGTCTGGGGCGGGCGCCGCGTCAGCGACGGTTGGCCTCGACGTGCTCGATCGACTCGCGGGCGGCGGCGACCACGGCCTCGGCGGTGATGCCGAACTCCCGGTAGAGCACCTGGTAGTCGGCGGAGGCGCCGAAGTGCTCCAGCGAGACGATCCGGCCGGCCTCGCCGACGTAGCGGTGCCAGGTCAGGCCGATGCCCGCCTCGACCGCGACCCGGGCCTTGACGTCCGGCAGCAGCACGCCGTCGCGGTACGCCTGGTCCTGCTCCTCGAACCACTCGACGCACGGCATGGAGACCACCCGGGTCGGGATGCCCTCGGCCTGCAGCACGTCACGGGCCTCGGCGGCCAGCTGCACCTCGGAACCGGTGGCGACCAGGATCACCTGCGGACGGCCGCCCTCGGCCTCCAGCAGCACGTAACCGCCCTTGGCCGCGCCCTCGTCGACCTCGTAGGTCGGCACGTTCTGGCGGGTCAGCGCGAGCCCGTGCGGGGCCGGCTTGACGGAGTGGCGGCGCATGATCTCGCGCCAGGCGATCGCGGTCTCGTTGGCGTCGGCCGGGCGCACCATGTTCAGGCCCGGAATGGCACGCAGCGCGGCCATGTGCTCGACCGGCTGGTGCGTCGGGCCGTCCTCGCCCAGGCCGATGGAGTCGTGCGTCCACACGTAGGTGACCGGCAGCTTCATCAGCGCGGCCAGGCGCACGGCCGGGCGCATGTAGTCGGAGAACACCAGGAAGGTGCCGCCGTAGACACGGGTGTTGCCGTGCAGCGCGATGCCGTTCATGGTCGAGCCCATGGCGTGCTCGCGGATACCGAAGTGCACGGTGCGGCCGTAGGGGTCGGCCTCCGGCAGCGGGTTGCCCTTCGGCAGGAACGACGAGGACGGGTCGATGGTGGTGTTGTTCGAGCCCGCGAGGTCGGCGGAGCCGCCCCACAGCTCGGGGACCACGGCGCCCAGCGCCTTGAGGACCTCGCCGGAGGCCTTGCGGGTCGCGACGTCCTTGCCCGCCGGGAAGACCGGGACGGCCTTCTCCCAGCCGTCGGGCAGCTCGCCCGCGCAGACGCGGTCGAACAGGGCGGCGCGCCCGGCGTTGGCGGCCCGCCACTCCTGCAGCTTCTTGTCCCAGGTGGCGTGCGCCTCACGGCCGCGGTCGACGACCTTGCGGACGTGCTCGAAGACCTCGTCCTCGACCTGGAAGTGCTGCTCGGGGTCGAAGTTCAGCACGCGCTTGGTGGCGGCGACCTCCTCCGCGCCGAGCGCCGAGCCGTGCGAGGCCTCGGTGTTCTGCGCGTTCGGGGCCGGCCAGGCGATGATCGTGCGGGCCGCGATCAGGGAGGGGCGCTCGGTCTCGGCCTGCGCCGCCTTCAGCGCCGCGTACAGCGCCTGGACGTCGAAGTCGCCGTTGGCCGCCTGCTCGATGCGCTGCACGTGCCAGCCGTAGGCCTCGTAGCGCTTGAGCACGTCCTCGGAGAAGGCGGTCTCGGTGTCGCCCTCGATCGAGATGTGGTTGTCGTCGTAGAGCGCGACGATGTTGCCGAGCTTCTGGTGACCGGCGAGCGAGGACGCCTCGGCGGAGATGCCCTCCTCCAGGTCGCCGTCGGAGACGATCGCCCAGATCGTGTGGTCGAACGGCGAGGCGCCCTCGGGTGCCTCCGGGTCGAACAGGCCACGCTCGTAACGGGCGGCCATCGCCATGCCCACGGCGTTGGCGATGCCCTGGCCCAGCGGGCCGGTGGTGGTCTCCACACCGCGCGTGTGACCGTGCTCCGGGTGACCGGGCGTCTTGCTGTCCCAGGTGCGGAACGACTTCAGGTCCGACAGCTCCAGGCCGTAACCCGCCATGAACAGCTGGACGTACAGCGTCAGGCTGGTGTGGCCGGGCGAGAGGACGAAGCGGTCACGGCCGACCCAGTCGGCGTCACTGGGGTCGTGCCGCATCAGCTTCTGGAACAGCAGGTACGCGGCGGGCGCCAGGCTCATGGCCGTGCCCGGATGGCCGTTGCCGACCTTCTGCACGGAGTCCATGGCCAGGACGCGGGCGGTATCGACGGCCCGCTGGTCCAGTTCGGTCCATTCGAGGTCTGTGGTGGTCGGCTTGGTGCTCACCCTCGGATCAGGGCTCCTCTCCACATGGTCAATCGGCCGGGGGCGGTATGTTCCGCCACGACGCGGCGTTGTCGAGCCTACCCCCGCTTTGACGCGCATCTTTTCGGCCTCTTTGTCGGGGCCCGCATCAGCCGTCTGAATTGTCGGGTGTCGACGTGATGTCCCGGGCAACCGCACACGGAACCGAATGATTCCCGGAGGCACACTTCGGCCATGGCACCAGCCTGCCGCCCCCGCCCTGGGCCCGCCTCCCGAGCGCGACCGTTCTGTCAGGTCCGGGGGCCGCCGACGGCCTTTACGGGGCGGGCGAAGGCGCGGGCAGGAGCGCGGACAACGGTACGGACAACGGTACGGACAAGGGTGCGGACACGAGCGCACCCCGGCGAAGGCCGTGCTCCCCCCTGCGTCTAGAGTGGCGTGGTACGCGCAAGCCTTTACCGGGGATTCACACCCGGACGTGCTTGCTGGCCTTATCTCTGTCAGGGGTGTGCGTGACGGCCGTCGAATCCCGTCCTGCGGGGGTGCTTGCAGAGAGCTCCAGGAGCCCTGTTCGTCACCGGCCGCTCGGGGCCCGAGTCAAGGCTTTCGTGGCGCTGACGAAGCCGCGCGTCATCGAGCTGCTGCTGATGACGACGGTGCCGGTGATGTTCCTCGCGGCACAGGGCGTCCCGGACCTGTGGCTGGTTCTCGCCACGTGCGTCGGCGGCTATCTCTCCGCCGGTGGCGCGGGCGCGTTCAACATGTACTACGACCGCGACATCGACGCGCTGATGGCCCGTACCGCCCAGCGGCCGCTGGTGACCGGCATGGTCTCGCCGCGCGAGTGCCTGGTCTTCGCCTCGGTGCTCACCGTCGGCTCGACCGTGTGGTTCTGGTACCTGGTCAACCCCCTGTCGGCGATGCTCTCGCTGGGCGCCTCGCTGTTCTACACCGTCGTCTACACGATGATTCTCAAGCGCCGCACCGCGCAGAACATCGTCTGGGGCGGCATCGCGGGCTGTCTGCCGGTCATCATCGGCTGGTCCGCCGTGAAGAACGAGGTCTCCTGGGCCTCGCTCATCCTCTTCCTCGTCATCTTCTTCTGGACGCCGCCGCACTACTGGCCGCTGTCGATGAAGGTCAAGGACGACTACGAGCGGGCGAGCGTGCCGATGCTGCCGGTCATCGCCGGCAACAAGGCCGTGGCCCGGCAGATCGTCCTCTACAGCTGGGTGATGGTCGGCGTCTCGCTGCTGCTCACCCCGCTCGGCTACACGGGCTGGTTCTACACCACCGTCGCCGTGCTGTGCGGCGCGTTCTGGCTGAAGGAGGCGCACGCGCTCCAGGCCCGGGCCAAGGCGGGCGTCACGGGCCCGAAGCTCAAGGAGATGCGGCTGTTCCACTGGTCCATCACCTATGTCTCGCTGCTGTTCACGGCGGTGGCGATAGATCCGTTCCTGCGCTAGGGAACGAGCGCTGCTACGAGCGTTGCGACGGCGGGCGGCACCGGTGGTCAAGGCCACGGGTGCCGCCCGTCGCCATATGTGCTACCCGTCGGTAGCATCCTGGTCATGGCAGACACCAAGCAGGCCGAGGAGCAGGCCGGGCAGGCGGCCCTCGACGCCAGGGAACAGCGCTGGGCGGCCCGGCTGGCCCGGCAGATCACCGCGTTCGCCCGCAGCCACGGCGGCGGCGCCGAGGGCCAGCTCGCCCACATCGGCCGGGGCAGCACCCGCATCGCCCTCGTCGGCGCGAACGGGGAGTGGGGCAACCTCGTCGCCCCGACCCGCGCCAGCGCGGCCCGCGCCGCCGAACTCGCGGGCCTGACCCTGCACGAGGAATTCGACGGAGAGCTCGCGGCCAAGGTCCGTACGGGCCCCTACGAGTGGTCCCGCATGGCCGGCATCCAGCTCGGCGGGCCGCGCAACCCCGCCGCCTGAGCGCTCCGCTGGAAGTGCCGCGAACGGGTCGTCGATCGACTGCGGCGCCGTCGTGGCTGGTCGCGCAGTTCCCCGCGCCCCTTCGGGGCGCTGCCGTACCGCAGTGAACTTCGCCCGCCCTGCATAGCCGCCCCGGCCCGTACGCGCTACGCGATACGCGAACGCCCCCTTCTCGCACACGGTGAGAAGGGGGCGCGGTCGTTCCCGGCGGGCCGGTGGCCCGCTAACGGCCTGCGGGGGTCGGCTCGTCGGCGCGTACGGGCTCCTGCGCGCCGGAGCCGGAGGGCTGCGGCACGGCCACGGCCTCGCCGCGCTCCCGCAGCGAGAGGAAGACCCGCAGCACGGCGATCCACACCAGGCAGGAGCCCAACATGTGGGTGCCGACGACGATTTCGGGCGAGTCGTTGAAGTACTGCACGTAGCCGACGACGCCCTGCAGCATCAGCACGACGAACAGCTCCGCCACCCGGCGGCGCGGCGTCGCGGGCGCCCGCACGGCCCGCAGCACGAACCACAGCGCCACGACGAGACCGACCACGACGAAGACGAAGTCGGCGTGCAGCTGGGTGACTTCGCGCCAGTCCAGCGGTATGCGGTGGACGTCCCTGGAGGCGTCGCCCGCGTGCTGCCCGGAGCCGGTGACGGCCGTGCCGGCCAGGATCAGCAGCGCGGTGGTGACGACCAGTGCCCAGCCGATGTGGCGCACCGGCCGGGGCACCACATCGCGCGGCTCCGCGTCCCCCTCGCGGGCGCGCAGCCACATCACCACGGCCACCGTCAGCAGCGAGGTCGCCGCCAGGAAGTGCGCGGCGACGATGTACGGGTTGAGGCCCGTGAGCACGGTGATGCCGCCGATGATGCCGTTGGCCGCGACGATCCAGAACTGCGCCCACCCCAGCCGGGTCAGCGAGCGCCGCCGCGGATCCCGGGCGCGGGCCGCGGTGATCGCCACGCCCACGACCGCGCACAGCACGTAGGTGAGCATGCGGTTGGTGAACTCGATGATGCCGTTGATGCCCATCGCGGGCGTGGGCGTGAGGCTGTCCTCCGTGCACGTCGGCCACGTCGGGCAGCCGAGCCCGGACTGGGTGAGCCGGACCGCGCCGCCGGTCACGACGATGACCACGGACATCACGACGCAGGCCAGCGCCGCCCGTTCGACGAAGCGCGCGGAGGGCTGCCAGCGGTCGGCGACGAGCTGGAGAGGATTCAGCGTTTTCGGCACGGGAGTCATCGTAAGCGCCCGCTTGTGCATGAATTCACGAGGGGGTGCCGGTCCGGCGTGCGCGCTGCTCCCGGCGGGACGCTACTCCCAGCGGAAGAAGCGGGCCGCCGCGCCCAGCCCGAGCACCGCCCACGCGGCGAGCACCCCGAGCTGCCCCCAGGGCAGGGCCGCGCCGTGCTGGAGGACGTCCCGCAGCCCGCCCGAGAGCGCCGAGATCGGCAGCAGCTGAAGCACCGTACGCGCGGCGTCCGGGAACTTCTCCAGCGGCACGATCACGCCGCCGCCGACCAGCAGCAGCAGGAAGACCAGGTTCGCGGCGGCCAACGTCGCCTCGGCCCTGAGGGTGCCCGCCATCAGCAGCCCGAGCCCGGAGAACGCGGCCGTGCCGAGCACGAGCAGCAGCGCGACGGAGAACGGGTCGCCCTGCGGCGACCAGCCCAGCGCGAAGGCGACCGCCGTCAGCAGGGCGATCTGCAGCACCTCGGTGACCAGCACCGAGCAGGTCTTCGCGGTCATCAGCGCCCAGCGCGGCAGCGGCGAGGCGCCCAGCCGCTTGAGCACCCCGTAACGGCGCTCGAAGCCGGTCGCGATGGCCTGGCCGGTGAACGCCGTCGACATCACGGCGAGCGCGAGCACACCCGGCGCCAGGAAGTCCACCGCCTTCCCGGCCCCGGTGTCGACGATGTCGACGCTGGAGAACAGGGCCAGCAGCACGGTGGGGATGACCACCGTCAGCAGCAGCTGCTCGCCGTTGCGCAGCAGCATCCGCGTCTCCAGCGCGGCCTGCGCCCGGATCATCCGGCCCAGGGGCGCGGCGCCGGGCCTGGGGGAGAAGCCCCCGGCGGGCGTCCGGCCGCTCGCGGTGCCGGCGGTGGTGTCGGCGGCGTCCGTGCTCATGCCCGCAGCTCCTTGCCGGTCAGTTCCAGGAAGACGTCCTCCAGCGTGTGCCGTTCGACCGCTATCCGGTCCGGCATGACGCCGTGCTGCGCGCACCAGGTGGTCACGGTCGCCAGCAGCTGCGGGTCGATCTCGCCGCTGACCCGGTACGTGCCCGGGGTCAGCTCCACGGCCGCGGAGTCCGCGGGCAGGGCCTTGAGGAGGGAGGCCAGGTCGAGCCCGGGGCGGCCGGAGAAGCGCAGGGTGTTCTCCGCGCCGCCGCGGCACAGCTCGTCTGGGCCGCCCTGGGCGATCACCCGGCCGCCGTCGACGATCGCGACGTCGTCGGCGAGTGCCTCGGCCTCGTCCATGTAGTGGGTGGTCAGGACGACCGTGACGCCGTCGGCGCGCAGCTCGCGCACCAGGTCCCAGGTCGCGCGCCGGGCCTGCGGGTCCAGGCCGGCGGTCGGCTCGTCGAGGAAGACCAGTTCGGGACGGCCGACGACGGCCATGGCCAGCGCCAGGCGCTGCTGCTGGCCGCCGGAGAGCCGCCGGTAGGGGGTGCGGCCGCAGGAGCCCAGGCCGAGCCGCTCGGTCAGGGCCGCGACATCGAGGGGGTGCGCGTGCAGGGTCGCGGTGTGGCGCAGCATCTCCCCGGCGCGGGCGCCGGGGTAGACGCCGCCGCTCTGCAGCATCACCCCGATGCGGGGGCGCAGCTTCGCGGCGTCGGCGACGGGGTCCAGGCCCAGGACGCGGACGGTGCCGGCGTCGGGGCGGCGGTAGCCCTCGCAGGTCTCGACGGTGGTGGTCTTGCCGGCGCCGTTGGGGCCGAGCACGGCGGTGACCGAGCCGCGGGCGACGGTCAGGTCCAGCCCGTCGACGGCGGTCTTCGGCCCGTACCGCTTGACGAGGCCGTGCACCTCGACCGCGGGCTCCCGGGGCCGGGGGGTGTCCCCCGGAAAGACGCTGCGCATGGCAGGGAAGTCTACGAACTCCGGGCCGCCCCGGACCCCGCCGGGGTGCGCCGCGGCATGATCACCAGGTGTTGGTTAGGTGACCCTTAGTGATCGAGGACACCGTTCGGCGGCCCCGACGGCGCTTGTCCGCCTCCGGCTAATTACGCAACAATGGTGTTGTGAAAAACGCGCGCAAGGCTCCGCAGGACCCCACGGCCGGGCAGGCCGCCGGGACCCCGGCCCCTGCGCCCCGGGTCACGGCGGCGCGTGAGGAGGAGCGCGGCACGCGCAACCGTGTCGTCCGGTCCATCCTCGATCACGGTCCGTCCACGGCGGCCGAGCTGGCGCTGCGCCTGCAGCTGACCCAGGCCGCCGTCCGCCGGCATCTCGACACCCTCGTCGCCGAGGGCGTGGTCGAGCCCCGCGAGAAGCGGGTCTACGGCGCACGGACCCGCGGCCGCCCCGCGAAGGCCTTCGCGCTCACCGACTGCGGCCGGGACGCCTTCGACCAGGCCTACGACAAGCTCGCCGAGGACGCCCTGCGCTGGATCGCCCGGTGCGCGGGCGGCGGCGAGCAGGGCGAGGCGGCCGTCGCCGCCTTCGCCCGCGCCCGGATGGCCGCGCAGGCCGAGGGCTACCGCGAGGCCCTGGAGGCCGCCGCCCCCGACAAGCGCACCGAGGCCCTGGCCGAGGCATTGACCGCCGACGGGTACGCTGCTACGGCGCGTAGCGCACCGGTCGGCGAACAGCTCTGCCAGCACCACTGCCCGGTCGCCCATGTCGCCGAGCAGTTCCCGCAGCTGTGCGAGGCGGAGACCGAGGTCTTCTCCCGCCTGCTGGGGACCCATGTGCAGCGTCTGGCCACCATCGCCCACGGGGACGGTGTCTGTACGACGTTCGTCCCGCGGAGCAAGCCGCGACGCATCACCAAGACCACCACAGCATCCGCCAGCACGGCCGGGAGGAACCCCGCATGACTCTCCCCACGGAGACTGCCCACCCTGAGCTCGAGGGCCTGGGCACCTACGAATACGGCTGGGCCGACTCCGACGCGGCCGGTGCCGCGGCCAAGCGCGGCCTGTCCGAGGAGGTCGTCCGCGACATCTCGGCGAAGAAGTCCGAGCCGGAGTGGATGCTCAAGCTGCGTCTGAAGGGCCTCAGGCTCTTCGAGAAGAAGCCCATGCCGACCTGGGGTTCCGACCTGTCGGGCATCGACTTCGACAACATCAAGTACTTCGTGCGGTCCACCGAGAAGCAGGCCGCCTCCTGGGAGGACCTGCCCCAGGACATCAAGAACACCTACGACAAGCTGGGCATCCCGGAGGCCGAGAAGCAGCGCCTGGTCGCCGGTGTCGCCGCCCAGTACGAGTCGGAGGTCGTCTACCACCAGATCCGTGAGGACCTGGAGAAGCAGGGCGTCATCTTCCTCGACACCGACACCGCGCTCAAGGAGCACCCGGAGCTCTTCCAGGAGTACTTCGGCACGGTGATCCCGGTCGGCGACAACAAGTTCGCCTCCCTGAACACCGCCGTGTGGTCCGGCGGCTCGTTCATCTACGTCCCGCCGGGCGTCCACGTCGACATCCCGCTGCAGGCCTACTTCCGCATCAACACGGAGAACATGGGCCAGTTCGAGCGGACCCTGATCATCGTCGACGAGAACGCCTACGTGCACTACGTCGAGGGCTGCACCGCCCCGATCTACTCCTCCGACTCGCTGCACAGCGCCGTCGTGGAGATCATCGTCAAGAAGGGCGGCCGCTGCCGCTACACGACCATCCAGAACTGGTCGAACAACGTCTACAACCTGGTCACCAAGCGCGCCGTCGCCTACGAGGGCGCGACCATGGAGTGGGTCGACGGCAACATCGGCTCCAAGGTGACCATGAAGTACCCGGCCGTCTACCTGATGGGCGAGCACGCCAAGGGCGAGACGCTCTCCATCGCCTTCTCCGGTACGGGCCAGCACCAGGACGCCGGCGCCAAGATGGTCCACATGGCGCCCAACACCTCCTCCAACATCGTCTCCAAGTCGGTGGCGCGAGGCGGCGGCCGCACCTCCTACCGCGGCCTGATCGAGATCGGCGAGGGCGCCCACGGCTCCAAGTCCAACGTGCTCTGCGACGCCCTGCTCGTCGACACGGTCTCCCGCTCGGACACCTACCCCTACGTGGACGTCCGCGAGGACGACGTGTCCATGGGCCACGAGGCGACCGTCTCCAAGGTCAGCGAGGACCAGCTCTTCTACCTGATGAGCCGCGGTCTGTCCGAGGACGAGGCGATGGCGATGATCGTCCGCGGCTTCGTCGAGCCCATCGCCCGCGAGCTGCCCATGGAGTACGCGCTGGAGCTCAACCGGCTGATCGAGCTGCAGATGGAAGGCGCGGTCGGCTAGCCGACCCCCCGCCGCGGCCGGCCGGCACCCGGGCCGGCCCGGCAGCCCTTTGCAGCGAATCCCTTTGTGACAGGAAGAGAGCACCACGACAGCCATGGCCGACAACACCCCCGCCGGCAGCACGACCGACGGCGCCATCCAGGTGGGCGGGCCCCGGCAGCCCATCGACGCGCGCACGAGCGCGCCCGCCTCCTACGACGTCGCGGACTTCCCCGTGCCCCACGGCCGTGAGGAGGAGTGGCGCTTCACCCCGCTGGAGCGGCTCCGCGGTCTGCACGACGGCACGGCCGCCGCGTCCGCCGCCGGCGGCGGCGTCAAGGTCGAGGTCAGCGCCCCCGAGGGCGTCACCGTCGAGACCGTCGGACGCGAGGACGCCCGCCTGGGCAGGGCCGGCAAGCCCGTCGACCGGGTCGCCGCCCAGGCCTTCAGCTCCTTCGAGAAGGCCTCGGTGGTCTCCGTGCCCAAGGAGACCGTGCTCACCGAGCCCGTCCGGATCTCCGTGCACGGCGAGGGCGGCGTCGCCTTCGGCCACCAGATCGTCGAGATCGGCGCCTTCGCCGAGGCCGTCGTCGTCATCGACCACACCGGCGACGCCACCCTCGCCGCCAATGTCGAGTACCTCATCGGCGACGGCGCCAAGCTCACCGTCGTCTCCGTCCAGGACTGGGACGCGACCGCCGTCCACGCCGGGCAGCACACCGCGCTCGTCGGCCGCGACGCCTCCTTCAAGTCCGTGATCGTCACCTTCGGCGGCGACCTGGTGCGCCTGCACCCGCGGGTCGTCTACGGCGCCCCCGGCGGCGAGGCCGAGCTGTACGGCCTGTACTTCACCGACAACGGCCAGCACCAGGAGCACCGCCTGGTCATCGACCACGACACCCCGCACTGCCGCAGCAACGTCGCCTACAAGGGCGCGCTCCAGGGCCGCGACGCGCACGCCGTGTGGATCGGTGACGTCCTCATCCGCGCCGCCGCCCAGGGCACCGACACCTACGAGCTCAACCGCAACCTCGTGCTCACCGACGGCGCCCGCGTCGACTCGGTCCCCAACCTGGAGATCGAGACCGGTGAGATCGTCGGCGCCGGCCACGCCTCGGCCACCGGCCGCTTCGACGACGAGCAGCTCTTCTACCTCATGGCCCGCGGTATCCCCGAGGCCGAGGCCCGCCGCCTCGTGGTGCGCGGCTTCTTCGCCGAGCTCGTGCAGCAGATCGGCATCCCGGACCTGGAGGAGCGCCTCATCGCCAAGATCGAGGCAGAGCTGGAGGCGTCGGTCGCATGAGTGGCTTCATCCGCGCCTGCGCGCTCGGCGAGCTGGAGGAGGACACCCCCAAGCGCGTCGAGCTCGACGGCGTCCCCGTCTCCCTCGTCCGCACCGAGGGCGAGGTGTTCGCGATAAACGACATCTGCTCGCACGCGAACGTCTCCCTCTCCGAGGGCGAGGTGGAGGACTGCTCCATCGAGTGCTGGCTGCACGGCTCCAGCTTCGACCTGCGCACCGGCAAGCCCTCCGGGCTGCCCGCCACGCGCCCCGTCCCCGTGTACCCCGTCAAGATCGAAGGAGACGGCCCAGACGCAACTGTGCTCGTCTCCGTCACCCAGGAGTCCTGAGTTCCCCATGGCAACGCTTGAGATCCACGACCTGCACGTCTCCGTCGACGCCGAGAACGGCCCCCGGGAGATCCTGCGCGGCGTCGACCTGACCGTGAAGCAGGGCGAGACCCACGCCATCATGGGCCCCAACGGCTCCGGCAAGTCCACCCTCGCCTACTCGCTGGCCGGCCACCCCAAGTACACCGTCACCGGCGGCACCGTCACCCTCGACGGCGAGGACGTCCTCGCCATGAGCGTCGACGAGCGCGCCCGCGCCGGCGTCTTCCTCGCCATGCAGTACCCGGTCGAGGTCCCCGGTGTCTCCGTCTCCAACTTCCTGCGCACCTCCGCGACCGCGGTGCGCGGCGAGGCCCCCAAGCTGCGCACCTGGGTCAAGGAGGTCAAGGAGGCCATGGAGCGCCTCCAGATGGACCCCGCCTTCGCCGAGCGCAACGTCAACGAGGGCTTCTCCGGCGGTGAGAAGAAGCGCCACGAGATCCTGCAGCTGGAGCTCCTCAAGCCCAGGCTGGCGATCCTCGACGAGACCGACTCCGGCCTGGACGTCGACGCCCTGCGCATCGTCTCCGAGGGCGTCAACCGGGTCCGCGAGACCGGTGAGACCGGCACCCTGCTGATCACCCACTACACGCGCATCCTGCGCTACATCAAGCCCGACTTCGTGCACGTCTTCGCGAACGGCCGCATCGTCGAGTCCGGCGGCGCCGAGCTCGCGGACAAGCTGGAGGAGCAGGGCTACGAGGAGTACGTGAAGGGCGGCGTAACGCAGTGATCAAGACCCTGCCGGGGCTGCTCGACACGGACGCGATCCGCAAGGACTTCCCCATCCTGGACCGCGTGGTCCACGACGGCCGCAAGCTCGTCTACCTGGACAACGCGGCGACCTCGCAGAAGCCGCGCCAGGTCCTCGACGTGCTCGCCGAGCACTACGAGCGGCACAACGCCAACGTCCACCGCGGAGTGCACGTCCTCGCCGAGGAGGCCACCGCGGCGTACGAGGGCGCCCGTGACAAGGTCGCCGCGTTCGTCAACGCGCCCAGCCGCGACGAGGTGATCTTCACCAAGAACGCCTCGGAGTCGCTCAACCTCGTCGCCAACATGCTCGGCTGGGCGGACGAGCCCTACCGTGTCGACCGCGACACCGAGATCGTCATCACGGAGATGGAGCACCACTCCAACATCGTCCCGTGGCAGCTGCTCGCGCAGCGCACCGGCGCGAAGCTGAAGTGGTTCGGCCTCACCGACGACGGCCGCCTGGACCTGTCCGACATCGAGCAGGTCATCACGGAGAAGACCAAGGTCGTCTCCTTCGTGCTGGTCTCCAACATCCTCGGCACCGTCAATCCGGTCGAGGCGATCGTCCGCCGCGCCCAGGAGGTCGGCGCCCTCGTCGTCGTCGACGCCTCGCAGGCCGCCCCGCACATGCCGCTGGACGTGCAGGCGCTGCAGGCCGACTTCGTGGCCTTCACCGGCCACAAGATGTGCGGGCCCGACGGCATCGGCGTGCTGTGGGGCCGCCAGGAGCTGCTGGAGGACCTGCCGCCCTTCCTCGGCGGCGGCGAGATGATCGAGACCGTCTCGATGCACTCCTCCACCTACGCGCCCGCCCCGCACAAGTTCGAGGCCGGTACGCCCCCGATCGCCCAGGCCGTCGGCCTCGGCGCCGCCGTGGACTACCTCACCTCGATCGGCATGGAGAACATCGCCCGCCACGAGCACGCGATCACCGAGTACGCGATCGCCAGACTCAAGGAGGTGCCCGATCTGCGCATCATCGGCCCCGCCACGGCCGAGGAGCGCGGCGCGGCGATCTCCTTCACCCTGGGCGACATCCACCCGCACGACGTGGGCCAGGTCCTCGACGAGCAGGGCATCGCGGTGCGGGTCGGCCACCACTGCGCGCGGCCGGTCTGCCTGCGGTACGGAATTCCCGCGACCACGCGCGCGTCGTTCTATCTGTACTCCACGCCCGCCGAGGTCGACGCGCTGATAGCGGGCCTGGAGCACGTCCGCAACTTCTTCGGCTGACCGGGAGCCCCAGACGTGAAGCTTGATTCGATGTACCAGGACGTCATCCTGGACCACTACAAGAACCCGCACGGACGGGGCTTGCGGGCCGGCGACGCCGAGGTGCACCACGTCAACCCGACGTGCGGTGACGAGATCACCCTGCGGGTGCGGCTGTCCGGACAGACCGTCGAGGACGTCTCCTACGAGGGCCAGGGCTGCTCCATCAGCCAGGCCAGCGCCTCCGTGCTCAACGAGCTGCTGGTCGGCAAGGACCTCGCCGAGGCGCGCCGGATCCAGGAGACCTTCCTGGAACTGATGCAGTCCAAGGGCCGTCTGGAGCCGGACGACGCGATGGAGGAGGTGCTGGAGGACGCGGTCGCGTTCGCCGGAGTCTCCAAGTACCCCGCGCGCGTGAAGTGTGCCCTGCTCAGCTGGATGGCGTGGAAGGACGCGACGGCCCAGGCCCTGGGCGAGAGCGCGGAAGGGAAGACCGCATGAGTGACAACGTGGAAGCGACGACGACGGCGACGACGCAGCCGGCCACCGAGGAGGAGGTGCGCGAGGCGCTGTACGACGTGGTCGACCCGGAGCTGGGCATCGACGTCGTCAACCTCGGCCTCATCTACGGCATCCACATCGACGACTCCAACGTCGCCACCCTCGACATGACGCTGACGTCCGCGGCCTGCCCGCTGACCGACGTCATCGAGGACCAGGCCCGCTCGGCGACCGAGGGCATCGTCAACGAGCTGCGCATCAACTGGGTCTGGATGCCGCCGTGGGGCCCGGACAAGATCACGGACGAGGGCCGTGAGCAGCTCCGGGCGCTGGGCTTCAACGTCTGAGCCACGGATCGCGCTCGCGACAGCCCGCCGCGCTGACTCCCGTCAGCCGGCGGGCTGTCGCCGTGTGCGGGTGGGTGGCCCCGAAAACCATTTGATGCGCCATCAGTTCTCCTCGCAGACTTCGGGCATGGCATCTTCCCTGTACACCGTGGTCATCGACGCCCACGACATGCGCGCCCAGGCCGCCTTCTGGTGCGCGGTCCTCGACTGGAAGGTCGTGTACGCCGACGAGCACGAGGTCACCATCGGCGCGGACGCGTCCGCGACCCCGGGCCTGTGCTTCGTGACCGTGCCGGAGAGCAAGACCCTCAAGAACCGGCTGCACCTCGACCTCAACCCGGACGACCGGGACGCCGAGGTCGAGCGGATCGTGGGGCTCGGGGCGCGGCGCGTGGACGTGGGACAGAGCGCGCAGGTGACGTGGGCCGTCCTCGCCGACCCGGAGGGCAACGAGTTCTGCGTGCTGAGCCCGAAACGGTCGCTGCGCGACTGAGAGCGCCCCCCCCCGGGCCACCGGTTCGCGTTCGGTGGCCCCGTCCGGTTAGGTTTTCGGACATGACCGACGCAGTTGCTTCCCCCATCACCGGCGCCGTCGCCGCCGGCCTCGCCACGATCACCGGGGACGGGACCGTCCTCGACACCTGGTTCCCGGCCCCCGAGCTGGTCCAGGAGCCCGGCCCGGCCGGCACCGAGCGGCTGAGCGCCGAGCGCGCCGCGGAGCTGCTCGGCGAGGGCGCCCTGAAGGCCGTCGGCCCGGACGCCCGCCGCGGGGTCGAGGTCGTCGCCGTCCGTACGGTCATCGCCTCGCTGGACGACAAGCCGCTCGACGCCCACGACGCCTACCTGCGGCTGCACCTGCTCTCCCACCGCCTGGTCAAGCCGCACGGCCAGAACCTGGACGGCATCTTCGGCCTGCTCGCGAACGTCGCCTGGACCTCGCTCGGCCCCGTCCCCGTCGACCGGGTCGAGACCGCGCGCCTGAACGCCCGCGCCGAGGGCCTGCACCTCCAGGTGACCAGCATCGACAAGTTCCCGCGCATGACCGACTACGTCGCCCCGTCCGGCGTGCGCATCGCCGACGCCGACCGGGTCCGCCTCGGCGCCCACCTCGCCTCCGGCACGACCGTCATGCACGAGGGCTTCGTCAACTTCAACGCGGGCACGCTCGGCACCTCCATGGTCGAGGGCCGCATCAGCGCCGGCGTCGTCGTCGGCGACGGCTCCGACATCGGCGGCGGCGCCTCCACCATGGGCACCCTCTCCGGCGGCGGCAAGCAGATCATCTCGATCGGCGAGCGCTGCCTGCTGGGCGCCGAGTCCGGCATCGGTATCGCGCTCGGCGACGAGTGCGTCGTCGAGGCCGGCCTCTACGTCACCGCGGGCACCCGCGTGACCCTGCCCGACGGCCAGGTCGTCAAGGCCCTGGAGCTCTCCGGCGCCGACAACATCCTCTTCCGCCGCAACTCCACCACGGGCGCCGTCGAGGCCCGCCCGTACAAGAGCACGTGGGGCGGGCTCAACGAGATCCTGCACAGCCACAACTGACCGGCCGGCACCACGACTTGAGGGGCCGTACCGCGGGCGACCGCGGTACGGCCCCTCACGTGTGCCCCCTCAGCGGGCCGGCGCGAGGTCGTCCTCGTGGGCCATGGCGTGCTCGTACGCGGCGAGGAGCGCGGCCGTGCGCTCCTCGCCGGCCGCGCGCAGCGGGGCCCGGACCGGGCCTGCGGGCAGGCCCCGCGCGTTCAGCAGGGCCTTGGCGGTCACCGTGCCCGGCAGGCCGGACGCCATCATCGCCGTCACGAGCGGCAGCGCCCGCTGGTGCAGGGCCGTGGCCGCCGCGGTGTCCCCGCGGTCGTACGCGTCGAGCAGCGCCGCCAGCAGCGGGCCCGCGACATTGGCGACCGTGCTCACGTAGCCGGCGGCGCCCACCGCGCGCAGCGGCAGGTTCAGCTCCTCCACGCCCGAGTAGTAGGCGAGCGGGGTCTCCGCGATGATCCGGGAGCTGCTCAGCAGGTCGTACGCGCAGTCCTTGACGCCGGCGATCCCCGGGTGCCCGGCGAGCCGCAGCAGGGTGGCGGGCTCGATACGGGTGCCGGTGCGGCCGGGGATGTCGTAGAGCATCACGGGGATCGTCACCGCGTCGGCGACCGTGCGGAAGTGCGCCTCGACGTCCTCCTGCGGGGGCCGGCTGTAGTACGGGGTGACCACCAGCACGCCGTGCGCGCCCGCCCGCTGCGCTGCGGCGGCCAGCGCCGCCGACTGCCCGGTGTCGGCCGTGCCGACGCCCGCGACGATCCGGGCCCGGCCGCCGACGGCCTCGGCGACCGCCCGCACGAGCCGCGTCTTCTCCTCGTCCGAAGTGGTCGGCGACTCGCCGGTCGTCCCGTTGAGGACCAGCCCGTCGCAGCGGCCGTGGGTGACGAGGTGGTCGGCGAGGAGCTGCGCCCCGTCCAGGTCGAGGGTGCCGTCCGGGGCGAACGGGGTCACCATCGCGCAGACGGTGCGGCCGAAAGGGCTCGTGGACGTAACGGACATGGCACTCACTCTCCGGGCGGTCGGTGTCTCCTTCCGCTGGATTCTGGAGGCCGCCGACCGTACAGGTCCATCGAGAAGTTCTGACCGGGACCCTTCAGCATCACTACGAGATGGCGGCGGAAGCCGCCGTACCGGACCGGCAACACCCCTGCGCAGGACGGAAGTTGCCGCCGCGTCGCCCGCGCGCGTCAACGCGGGTCCCACGAGCGGGGGCGGCGGCCCGGCGGCGGTGCGCCGCACCCGTCTAGGCTGGGAGACCGCGCCCGGCGATCCGCCGATCCGGCGCGGCCGTCACGACGAGGAGATGACCCCCCTGATGTCCGGAGACCGCCCGACCATGCCGCCGGTGCGGCTCCCCTCCGACGCGGAGCTCGCGCGGGACGCGCTGCGCGCCCCGCTGCTCGACCGCGCCGTGCGGCTGGCCCGCTGGGCGGGCGAGGGCACGCCGGTCGGGGTGGGCGGCGAGCTGCTCGCCGAGCAGCTGCGGGCCGCCGCCGAGCTGCTCGGCCTCGCCGGTGACGAGGACGGCGTCGCGTACGCCGCCGACGCCTGGCAGTACGCGCTGGACACCGGCCTCGTGGAGTTCACCGAGGACGAGGACGCCCGCGACGACCTCGGCGAGGACGAGCCCTGCGGCACCGCCGTCGCCGGTGAGGAGCTCACCACCCTGACCTCCGGCAGCCCCGCCGGGATCCTCGACGTGTGGCTGACCGGGCTGGAGAGCGTGCTCGCCGACGCCGCCGCCCCCGACCTGGGCGAGCTCGCGGAAGCGCTCGCCGACGGCGGCGAGCTCGACCTCGACGCCCTCGACTGGAACCCCGAGGAGGAGGCCGACTTCCTCGACGGCATCCTCGGCAACCTCTACATGCTCACCGTGCTCGACGCGGGCAGCACCGAGCGCCCCGTGCCGCTGCCCGCCCTCGCCGCCTCCCTGATCGTCCCGGACGACATGGGCGAGCCCACCGACGACATCCTCGAAGAGGTCTCGGACGCGATGATGCGGCTGGACGACCAGTTCCGGCTGCTGGAGCCGACCGGCCTCGTGGAGTACCAGCCGGTCGACGAGGCCCTCATCGAGGAGGTCGACGGCGAGGGGCACATCCGCGAGTCCGTGGACGCCGTGGACTCCGAGAAGCCCGAGGAGGAGGACGTCAGCCGGTACGGCATGGTCTCCCTCACCCCGCTCGGCCTGTTCGCCGTGCGCAGCCGGATGCTGGACGCCGGCGTCGACGCCCCGGCCGTCGGCGACCTCGCCGGGCAGGGCGCGGACGTGCTGCTCGCAGCACTCCCCGGCTACCCGGAGCCGGCCGCCCGCGCCGAGACCGAGGCCTGGCTCGCCCGCCGTACGCCCCTCGACGCCGCCCGCGAACTCCTGGCCGCCGCCCGGGGCACCGACCCCGAGGCGCCGGCCCGCCGTCTCGCCTGCCAGCAGACGCTCGCCCTGACCGGCCCGGAGGCCGAGCCCGCGCTGCGCGAGGTGCTCGACGACCGTGAACTCGGCGGGCTCGCCCGGGTCTGGCTCACCGAGCGCGGGGCGGCCGGCGTCCCCGAGCCGGACGAGGCCATGGTCTTCTGGCTGACCGTCGACACCATCGCCGCGCAGCTCGCCACCGACGGCGACTCGGAGGAACTGCAGGCCCTGGTGACGGACCTGGTCGGCCGGCACGCCGGCTTCTTCGACACGGCCTGGCGCGTGGACCACCCGGCCACGGCCGAGGTCCTGGAGGCGATGAGCCGCCTCCACCCGGAGAAGAAGGTCGCCAAGGAGGCCCGCAAGGCGGCGTACAAGGCGCGTTCGCGGCACTGACCGGGCGTCATATCCCGTATGACGCGGCGTGGGCCCGCACCCCGGTCCGGGGTGCGGGCCCACGCCGTTCCGCTCACAGGGCCATGGCCCCCGGCTTGATCAGGTCGCGCACCGTGCGGGACTTCACGTACTCGCCCACGGCCGTCATCTCCCACTCGCCCGAGTACTGGCGGATGAACTTGCACATGAGCACGCCCGTCTTCGGCTCGGAGCCGGTCAGGTCGAAGCGCACGAGCTCCTCGCCGGTACGGCCGTCGAGCAGCCGGCAGTACGCCTTGGCGACCTCGGTGAACTTCTGGCCGTTGAACGAGCTGACGGTGAAGACCAGTCCGGTGACCTCCGGGGGCAGGCCGCCCAGGTGGACGGTGATGGACTCGTCGTCGCCCGCGCCCTCGCCGGTGAGGTTGTCACCGGAGTGCTGCACCGCTCCGCCCAGGATCATCAGCTTGCCGAAGTAGCAGGCGTCGATGGGGTTGCGGTCGGGGCCGTAGGCGATGACCGAGGCGTCCAGGTCGATGTCCCGGCCCTTGTACGCGGGCTCCCAGCCCAGGCCCATGCGCACGGACTGGGTGAGGGGACGGCCGCCCTTGACGAGCGAGACCGTCTGGTTCTTCTGCAGGCTGACCCGGCCCTTGTCGAGATTCACCTTGCCGGGGGCGCCGAAGGCGGGGGCGGCGGGGCCGGGTGCGGAGGGCTGGGCGCCGAAGGCGGGTACGGGGCTTCCCGGGGCCGCGGCGGGCGGGTTCGAGGTGCCGAAGGGCGGGGTGCCGGGTGCCGCGCCGGGCGCGGGGGCCCGGTCGCCGTAGCCGGGTGCGCCGGGTACGGGCGTGGAGCCGCCGGTGGCGCCGAAGGGCGCGGTGCCGGGTGCGCCGGGCGCGGGCGGCATGGGCGCGTAGCCCTCGGGGTGCGGGGGGTAGGAGTGCGGGTCGAACTGACCGCCGGGGGCGACTTCGGCAGGCATGCCGGGCGGTACGGCACCGGGCAGCGGTGCGCCGGGAGCGGCAACGGGCCTGCCCGGCACGGGCGTTGCGGCCTGGCCCGGCACGGGGGCCCCGGGCGTCGGCGCCTCCGGCGCCCCGGGGGTCCCCGCCTCCTCCTCCACCGTCACCCCGAAGTCCGTCGCGATGCCCGCCAGTCCGTCGGCATAGCCCTGGCCCACGGCGCGGAGCTTCCACGCGCCGGCCCGCCGGTAGAGCTCCACGACGACCAGGGCCGTCTCCGTGCCGAGCCGGGGCGGGGTGAAGGTGGCGACGACGGCGCCGCTGTCCGTGTCGCGGACGGTCGCGGTCGGCTCCGTGCCGGCGAAGGTCGCGTTCGGCGCGTCCAGGCTCGCGGTCACCACGACCTTGTCGATGGCGGCGGGGACGGCGGCCGTGTCCACGGCGATCGCGTCGGGGGTGCCGCCGGCCGCCGCGCGGTGGGTCACACCGGGGCCCTGCGGCTGGTTGTAGAAGACGAAGTCGTCGTCGGAGCGCACCTTGCCGTCGGCGGTGAGCAGCAGGCCCGACACGTCGAGCCGCACCGGGGCGGTGACGTCCACCGTCACGCGCGTGACGGGAAGCGGGATGTTCGAGCCGGGTGTCATTACGGTCATGCCCCGGGTAACGCGTGGCGCCGCTTTGCGGTTCCGTTACCCGGAGTTCGCCTGCCCGGAGTTCGTCCTGCGCGGCGGATTGTCGCCGCAGAACTCACCGCCCAGGCAAGCCTGCGCGGGGTCGGAGGGGTCCTCCTCGCCCTGCGCGGCGAGCAGCGCGGCCGCGTACGGCTCGGAGTCGTCGCGCGGCTCGTAGCCCAGGGCGCGGGCCGTCGACAGGTCCCAGCGCAGCCGGGTGTTGGCGGAACTGCCGTAGGCGACGGTGTGGCCCACGCCCTCGGCGGTGAGCGCGGCGTGCACGAGCCGCGCGCAGTCACCGGGGCTCAGCCACAGCGACAGCATCCGTACCGACCTGGGCTCGGGGAAGCAGGAGCCGATGCGCAGGGACACCGTCTCGATGCCGTACCGGTCCCAGTACAGGGAGGCCAGGTCCTCGCCGAAGCCCTTGGAGAGCCCGTAGTAGGTGTCGGGCCGGTGCGGGGTGCCGACGGGGACGAGGGCCTCTCCCGGCGCCGGGAGCGGGGTGAAGCCGACGGCGTGGTTGCTGGAGGCGAGCACGACCCGGCGCACCCCCGCCCGGCGCACGGCCTCGTACAGCCGGTACGTGCCCTCGATGTTGACCCGCAGGATGTCCGCGAAGGGGGCCTCCACGGGGATGCCCGCGAGATGCACCACCGCGTCGGTGCCGCGCACGGCCGCCTCCAGTGCCGCCTCGTCGGCGAGGTCGGCGGTGACCGCCTCCGGGGCGCCGCTGACGGGCCGTACGTCGAACAGGCGCAGCCGGTGGCCGTACGCGGGCAGCCGCTCGCGCAGGAACGTGCCGATGCGGCCGGCGGCGCCGGTGAGCAGAACCGTGGAGGGCTCGGGCATGGGGCCGTGACTCCTGCGGGGCGAGGGGCCGGGAACGGTACGTTTCTACCGCGCCGGGCCCGGCCGGCGCAGGATCCTGGAGGAGGGGACATGTCCGATCCCGTCGTCGGCGGCACCGTCGCCAAGGGTTTCGAGGCCGTGCACGAGGAGTTCGCGGCCGTACTGGCCGAGGAACGCCTCGGGCACGCGGCGCAGTTGGCCGCCTACGTGGACGGGCAGCAGGTCGTCGACCTGTGGGGCGGCCCGGAGATGACGGGCGACGCGCTCACCGGCGTCTACTCCTCCACCAAGGGCGCCGCCTATCTGGTCGTCGCGCTGCTCGTCCAGGACGGCACCCTCGATCTGGACGAGAGAGTCGCCCGCTACTGGCCGGAGTTCGCGGCCGGTGGCAAGGAGGCCGTCACCCTGCGCGAGCTGCTGACCCACCGCGTGGGGCTCGTCGGTGTCGAGGAGGGGCTGTCGACCGAGGAGCTCTCCGACGACCGGCTGATCGCTGAGCGGCTGGCCGGCCGTCGCCCGTACTGGCGGCCGGGCACGGCTTTCGGCTACCACGCCCTGGTCGTCGGGGCGCTGGCCGGCGAGGTCGTCCGCCGGGTCACCGGCCGGAGCCTTCAGGAGTACTACGAGGCGCATATCAGGGCCCCCTACGGCATCGATCTGTATCTCGGACTGCCCGAGGAACTGGAGCACCGGGTGCGCTCGACCCTGCCGATGGACCCCACGCCCGAGCAGAAGCGCACCCTGCGGGAGACGGAGGGCGGCCCGGACAGTCTGGACGCCATCGCGTTCAACCGGACCCGGCCCGACGCCGTCCCGCTGGACGAGCTGCCCAACCACCGCGCGGTCCGTGCGGGCGGGCCCGCCTCGGTCGGCGGGACGGGCTCCGCCCGCGGCCTCGCCCAGCTGTACGCGGCCGCCGTCAGCGGCCTCGACGGCCGGCCCGCGCTGCTCGCCCCGGAGACCGTGGCCGTCTTCTCGCAGGCCCACTCCGTCGGTTACGGCATGGTGGGGCGCGAGCACCACGCGTTCGCGGTGGGCTTCGAGGCCCTCGGCGACTGCTACCGGTTCCTGGGCGCGCGGGCCTTCGGGCACAGCGGCGCGGCCGGCTCGCAGGCCTTCGCCGACCCCGCCCGCGGCCTCGCCTTCGGCTACACGCGGCGCCGCTTCGGATACCCCGGCGGAGCGGGCCCCGACGCGGAGCGCCTCGCCGGGGCGGTGCACGCGTGTGTGGTGAGCGGGTAACCGCCGCTCCGGCCGCCCGAGTTGCGGCAGGACCGCCGGACGGGGGCCGGGCACACCGTCGCGTGATCGTCGTCACCGATGGAGCGGCCGCCCGGCACCCTGCCCAACGCCACGTTCACTGTCGCCTTCACCGTCGTGTTCGCTGTGGTCTTGTTCATACGAACAGGGTTCCGTGGCAAGGGGTTTCGCGCCTCGGCCCAGCAGGTGAATCGCTGTCCCCCAGCAGGTTGAAGGCCCTCTCCACCCCCGGGTAGAGAGCGGTCGGCGCACGCTCCACCCCAGGGACGGCGCCCCGCTCAGGGTTGTCGTTCCGGAAGGCGGCCATGGACGAGTCGATCTTCCTCCCTCATAGTGGCGCCATGGAGAACCTCGAGCACCTGGCGCCCCGTCACTTCACCCCCCTGCCCGCCGGAACGTCCGGTCCGTCCGCCTACCTCAACACGGCGTCGACCGGGCTGCTGCCCACCGCCTCCGTCGCCGCGATGACCGCGGCCGTCTCCGCGGCCGCCACCTCCGGTTCCTCGGGGCCGGACTTGTTCGCCGCCGTGGAGGACGTGCGCGCCGCCTACGCGCGGATCGTCGGCGTGTCCGCCGGCCGGGTCGCGATGGGCGGCTCGGTGGCCGTCTACTGCGGACTCGTCGCGCAGTCCCTGCCCTCCGGTTCCGAAGTCCTCGTCGCCGAGGGCGACTTCAGCTCCCTCGTCAACCCCTTCCATGTGCGGGCCGACACCCGGGGCGACGTACGCGTCCGTACCGTCCCGCTGGAGAAGCTGGCCGACTCCGTGGGGCCCGCGACGGCCCTGGTCGCCGTCAGCGCGGTGCAGTCGGCCGACGGCCGGATCGCGGACCTCGCCGCGATCGGCGCGGCCGCCCGTGCCCACGGCGCCCGTACGCTCGTCGACGTCAGCCAGGCCGTCGGCTGGTACCCCGTCGACGCCGCCGCCCACGACTACACGGTGTGCGTGGGCTACAAGTGGCTCATGTGCCCGCGCGGCACCGCCTTCCTCACCGTGCCCGAAGGCCCCGGAGAACTCGACGCGCTGTACCCCGTCTTCGCCGGCTGGGTCGGCGGCGAGGAGCCGGGGGCGAGCACGTACGGCAGGGTGGAGCAACTCGCGCTCTCCGCCCGCCGGTTCGACGAGGCCCCCAGCGTCTTCTGCTACCCGGCGGCCCGCACGAGCCTCGCCCTGGTCGAGGAGCTCGGCATCGAGCGCATCGGCGCGCACGACCGGGCGCTCGCCGACCGCTTCCGCGCCGGGCTCGCCGCGCTCGGGCACACGCCGGTGGCCGCCGAGGGGTCCGTGATCGTCTCCGTCCCCGGACTCGAACACGCCGCGGAGCGCGTCGCGGCCGCCGGAGTGCGGGTGAGCCCCCGGGCGGGCAATCTGCGCGCCGCCTTCCATCTGTACAACAGCGCCGCCGATGTGGACCGTCTGCTGGAGGTGCTGGAACGCGTGTGACGGGGTAGGAACGGGTCCACAAGAGCGGTACAGCATTGAACAGTTGCGCCCCGGCCGAGGTGAACCACATGAGCACAGCACCCACCGAGCAGGAAAACCCCGCGCGGGAGGACTCCACGCAGGAGAACCCCGCGCAGGAACACTCCGCCGAACTCGACCGGATCCTCGGGATCGCGCTCGGCTTCCAGGCGTCGAAAGTGCTCCTCACCGCGGTCCGGCTGCGCCTGTTCACCGAGCTCGCGGAGGGCCCGCTGCCCTGCGAGGAACTGCGGCTGCGCCTCGGGCTGCACCCGCGCTCCGCGCGCGACTTCTTCGACGCGCTCGTCGCCCTCGGCATGCTGGAACGCGACGACCGCGACACCCCCGACGACCGCAGATACGCCAACACCCCCGCCACCGCCCGCTTCCTCGACCGCGGACAGCCCTCCTACCTGGGCGGCTTCCTGGAGATGGCCGACACCCGGCTCTACGGCTTCTGGGGCACCCTCGCCGACGGGCTGCGCACCGGGGAGCCGCAGAACGAGATCAAGAGCGGCGGCGGCCTGTTCGAGACCCTCTACCGGGACCCCGTGCAGATCGCCGAGTTCATGCAGGCCATGACGGGGCTGTCCGCGCGTGCCGCGCTCGCCATGGCCGACGCGCCCGGCGGGGTCGACTGGAGCGCGCACGGCGTCGTCGCCGACATCGGCTGCGCCGAGGGCGGAGTGCTCAGCCTGCTGCTGCGGCACCACGCGCACTTGAGAGGCATCGGCTTCGACCTGGAGGCCGTACGGCCGCACTTCGAGCGCCGCGCCCAGCGCCTCGGCGTCGCCGAACGGGCCGTCTTCGTCCCCGGCGACTTCTTCACCGACCCGCTCCCGCACGCCGACGTGATCGTCTTCGGCCACATCCTGCACGACTGGGACCTGCCCACGAAACGGACGCTGCTGGAGAAGGCGTACGAGGCGCTGCCGGACGGCGGCACCGTCGTCGTCCACGAGACCCTCATCGACGACGGCCGCCGCCACAACGCGGCCGGGCTCCTGATGAGTCTGAACATGCTCATCGAGACGCCCGGCGGCTTCGACTACACCGGCGCCGACTGCCGGGGCTGGCTCACCGACGCGGGCTTCCGCGACGCGCGCGTCGTCCACCTCGCGGGAGCGGAGTCCATGGTCGTGGCCCGCAAACGGCCGTCCGGCAATTGACCCCCTTCATGTGACCGCGCCGCCCCTGATGCCGGGCCCGGCCGGCGGGCTCGTACAGTGCGGACCATGAGCGACAGTGGTGTGCTGCACATCAAGGGGCGGGTGCTCGTCGGCGCGGACCCGGTGGAGGGGGTGCGCGACGAGCTGTGGGCCGTCGGCGGAAGGATCACCTTCGAGCGGCCGGCGGGCGCGCGCGACGTCACCACGATCGAGGGGTGGGTACTGCCGGGGCTGGTGGACGCGCACTGCCACGTCGGCCTCGACGCGCACGGCGCGGTCGACGAATCCACCAGCGAGAAACAGGCGTTGGCCGAACGCGACGCCGGAGCGCTGCTGCTGCGCGACGCCGGCTCCCCGGCGGACACCCGCTGGGTCGACGACCGCGAGGACCTGCCGCGCATCATCCGCGCCGGGCGCCACATCGCCCGTACCCGCCGCTACATCCGCAACTACGCGCACGAGATCGAACCCGGCGACCTCGTCGCCTACGTGGCCCGCGAGGCGCGGCGCGGCGACGGCTGGGTCAAGCTCGTCGGCGACTGGATAGACCGTACGCAGGGCGACCTCGCCGCGTGCTGGCCGCGCGGCGAGGTCGAGGCCGCGATCGCCGAGGCGCACCGGCTGGGCGCCCGCGTCACCGCCCACTGCTTCGCGGAGGAGTCCCTCGCCCCGCTCGTGGAAGCCGGCATCGACTGCGTCGAGCACGCCACCGGGCTGACGGAGGAGACCATTCCGCTGTTCGCCGAGCGGGGCGTGGCGATCGTGCCGACGCTCGTGAACACCGCGACGTTCCCGCAGCTCGCGGACAGCGGCGAGAAGAAGTTCCCGCGCTGGGCGGAGCACATGCGCCGGCTGCACGCCCGCCGCTACGAGACGGTACGCGCCGCCCACGACGCCGGCATCCCCGTCTACGTCGGTACGGACGCGGGCGGTTCGCTCGCGCACGGGCTGGTGGGCCGGGAGGTCGGTGAACTGGTCAGGGCCGGGCTGCCGCCCCGGGCCGCGCTCGCCGCCGCCTCCTGGGACGCCCGCGCCTGGCTCGGCCGCCCCGGCCTGGAGGAGGGCGCCCCGGCGGACCTGGTCGTCTACGGGGCCGACCCCCGGCAGGACGTCCGGGTCCTGGGGACGCCGAAACGGGTGGTGCTGCGGGGGAGGGTGATCCGCTGAGGGGGAGCACCAACCGGCGGGCACGGGGCCCGCGCGCCCGGAGCGCCGTCCCCGCCGGCCCCCGCCCTCACCCCTCCGTCAGTGCCTTCCCCAGCGCGGCCGCGAAGCGGTCCGTCGTCGCGCGGTCCCTGACCGCGAGTCGCAGATGGTCCGGGCCCAGGCCCGGGAACGTGTCGCCGCGGCGTACCGCGAAGCCCAGGGCACGCAGCCGGGTGCGGACGGCGGCGGCGTCGGGGAGGCGGATCAGCACGAACGGGCCGGCCGCCGGCCCGTACACCGTCACCTGCGCGAACTCGCCCAGTGCCGCCACCAGATGCGCCCGGTCCGCCGCGATCCGGTGCGCGGCGTGCGCGGCCTCCGCGAGCGCCGCCGGGGCGCTGCACGCCTCCGCCGCCGCGAGCGCCGGGGAGGACACCGGCCACAGCGGCTGCGCCCGCTCCAGCGCGGCGACGGTGCCGGGCGAGGCCAGGGCGTAGCCGATGCGCAGCCCGGCCAGCCCCCACGTCTTGGTCAGGCTGCGCAGGACGACCAGCCCCGGCAGGTCCGTGCGCGCGGCCAGCGACTCGCGTTCGCCCGGCACCGCGTCCATGAAAGCCTCGTCGACCACCAGCGTCCGCCCGGGCCGGGCGAGCCGGGCGAGCGTCCGGGCCGGGTGCAGGACGGACGTCGGGTTGGTGGGGTTGCCGACGACCACCAGATCGGCGTCGCCCGGCACCGCGCGCGGATCCAGCCGGAAGCCGTCCGCCGCGTCGAGCAGCACCCGCTCCACCGCGTGCCCCGCGTCCCGCAGCGCCGCCTCCGGCTCGGTGAACTGCGGGTGCACCACGACCGGCCGCCGCACCGGCAGCGCGCGGGCCAGCAGCACGAACGCCTCCGCCGCGCCCGCCGTCAGCAGGACCCGCTCCTCCGGCAGCCCGTGCCGCGCGGCCACGGCCCGGCGCGCGGCCCGCCCGTCGGGGTAGGCGGCGAGCCCGTCCAGCGACGCCGCGACGCGCTCGCGCAGCCATTGCGGGGGCGTGCCCGAACGCACGTTGACGGCGAGGTCGGTCAAGTCCGCGCCCGCGCCGCGTACTTCGGCGTCGCCGTGGTGTCTGAGATCGGGTTCGAGGGGTCGGTGCATGAGCTGCTTTCTGTGCCGGATCCGGAGAGAACCATGGTGCAGGTGTGTCAAACGGGGCCGCACCCGGGGGTGTTCGCCGGGCCGCCGGGCCCGCGGGCGACCGCGCACGTCACCCGCGCCGCCTTCCGCTTGCCGACCAGCAGCGCCGCCCCCGGCCCCGCCGACAGCAGCGCGGCCGCCTCGGCGACCCCCGGCGCTCCCACGGCGGCGAGCGCCGCCTCGGACGGCGCGGGCACCGCCACGCGCGCCAGCTCCCGCGCCGGGTACGCCCGCAGGGGGACGCCCAGCCGGGCCGCCGCCTCCGCGAGGCCCGGCTCGCCCGCCTTCGCCCCGGCCGTCGCGAGGGCGGCGACCACGCCCGTACGGCCGCCGCCGAGCGCCCGTACCGCCTCCGCCACCACCGGCCCGACCAGCGCCAGCACCTCCTCGGCCGTGACCCCCTTGCGCGCGCCCACCCCCACGGACAGCGGCACGGCGGCGCTCACCTCGGGCCCCCGGGCGCGCGGTGGAGGTGCGCGGCCCGCCGCCCGCCCGTAAGCAGGAGAAGGGAAGGAGCCTGGCAGGAGGTGGCGGCGTGCCGGTCGTGATCGCCGTGGGCGCGTTCGTGATGACGCTGCTCGGCGGGTGGACCGCCCAGCGCGTCGTCGACCGCCGGCACCTCGTCCTCGGCCTCGCGGGCGGGCTGATGCTCGGCGTCGTCGGCCTCGACCTGCTGCCGGAGGCGCTGCACGCCGCCGGACGCGAGACCTTCGGCGTGCCCGTCGCGCTGCTCTGCTTCGTCCTCGGCTTCCTCACCGCCCACCTCGTCGAGCGGCTGCTCGCCGTGCGCAGGGCGCACCGCGGCGCCCGCAGCCGCGCCCCGCAGGTGGGGCTGACGGCCGCCGCCGCGCTCGTCGGGCACAGCGCCATGGACGGTGTCGCCATCGGCGCGGCCTTCCAGGTCGGCGGCGGAGTCGCGGCCGCCGTCGCCATCGCCGTGATCGCCCACGACTTCGCGGACGGCTTCAACACGTACACGATCACCGACCTGTACGGCAGCCGGCGGCACCACGCGCAGCTGATGCTCGCGCTGGACGCCCTGGCCCCCGTCGCCGGGGCCGCCTCGACGCTGCTGTTCACCCTTCCGGAGCAGTTCCTCGGCACGTACCTCGGTTTCTTCGCCGGGGTGCTGCTGTACCTGGCGACCTCCGACATCCTGCCCGAGGCCCACCACGAGCACCCCGCGCGCTCCACGCTGGCCTGCACGGTCGCGGGCGTGCTCTTCATCTGGCTGGTGGTGGGCCTCGCCCATTGAACGGGCCGTTCCCGAACGGGACGTTCCGCGCGCCACCGGACGTACGGTCATCCGCCTGCCGCGTACCGCGCCGCGTGCGCCACGAGACGGCCCGCCGTGCCCGGCGCCCCCGCCCAGTGCACGTGCAGGTACGACGCGTGGACGCCGCCGTGCGTGAAGCCCTCCACCCGGCGCTCCGGATGCGTCATCCCCCACGCCGGACAGGCACCCGCGCCCGGCTCGATCACCGTGCGGTGGAACTCGTGCCCGCGCACCCGGCTCCCCGCCGCCGCGAGGGGGTTGTCGGCGAGTGCCACCGCCTCGCGGTAGCCCAGCGTCAGCCGCCCCGACATGCGCGCCTCGGCCGGCAGCACCCCGCACATCGGCCTGCCGTCCAGCGAACGGGCCAGGTACAGCAGCCCCGCGCACTCCGCCGCGACCGGCGCGCCGCCCGCCGCCAGCGCCGAAACCGCCGCGCGCAGCGGCTCGTTGGCGCTCAGCTCCGGCGCGTACACCTCCGGAAACCCCCCGCCGACGACGAGCCCGGCCGTGCCGTCCGGCAGCTTCTCGTCACGCAGCGGATCGAAGGGGACGACCTCCGCGCCGGCCGCCGTCAGCAGCTCCGTGTGCTCGGCGTACGCGAACGTGAACGCCGCGCCGCCCGCGACCGCGATCACCGGCCGGCCGCCCCCGGCGGGCGCGCCGACGCCCGCCTCCGCCGCCGGGTCCCAGGCCGGGCCGGCCAGCGGCGGCGCGCTGCGGGCCAGCGCCAGCAGCGCGTCGAGATCGCAGCCCGCGCGCACCTGCGCCGCCTGCGCGGCGACCGCGTCCGTGGCCTCGGCGGCCCGCTCGGCCACCGGCACCAGCCCCAGGTGCCGGCTCGGCGTGTGCACGTCCTCAGCGCGGCGCAGCGCGCCCAGCACCTCCACCCCGGACTCCGCCAACGCCTCGCGCAGCAGGGCCTCGTGGCGGTCCGAGCCCACCTTGTTCAGGATGACGCCCGCGACCCGCACCCGCGGGTCCCAGGAGGCGAAGCCGTGCACGAGCGCCGCCACCGAACGCGACTGCGCGGAGGCGTCCACGACCAGCACCACCGGCGCCTTCAGCAGCTTCGCGACGTGCGCCGTCGACGCCAGCTCCCCCTGCCCGCTCGCCCCGTCGTACAGGCCCATCACGCCCTCGACGACCGCGAGGTCGCAGCCCTCCGCGCCGCGCAGGAACAGCGGCGCGATCCGCTCCGGCCCGCACAGGAACGCGTCCAGATTGCGGCCCGGCCGCGCGCCCGCCACGGCGAGCGTGTGATAGCCCGGATCGATGTAGTCGGGCCCCACCTTGTGCGGCGAGACCTTCAGCCCGGCGTCGGTGAAGGCCCGCATCAGACCGGTGGCCACGGTCGTCTTGCCGCTGCCGGACGACGGCGCGGCGATCACCAGCCGGGGGACACGCACGGCGGAACTCACCACTCGATGCCCCGCTGGCCCTTCTGGCCCGCGTCCATCGGGTGCTTGACCTTGGCCATGTCGGTGACCAGATCCGCGAACTCCACGAGCATCTCCGGGGCGTTGCGGCCGGTGATCACCACGTGCTGGGTGCCGGGCCGCTCCCGCAGCACCGAGATCACCTCGTCGGTGTCGATCCACCCCCAGTGCAGCGGATAGGCGAACTCGTCGAGCACGTACAGCCGGTAGGTCTCCGCCGCCAGGTCCCGCTTGACCTGCTCCCAGCCCTCACGGGCCTTCTCCTCATTGCTGACATCGGCATCCCGCTGGATCCACGACCAGCCTTCACCCATCTTGTGCCAGTCGACCCGGCCGCCCTCGCCGCTGTCGCCGAGCACCTTCAGCGCCCGCTCCTCGCCGACCCGCCACTTCGCGGACTTCACGAACTGGAACACCCCGATCGGCCAGCCCTGGTTCCACGCCCGCAGCGCGAGCCCGAACGCGGCCGTCGACTTGCCCTTGCCGGTGCCGGTGTGGACGAACACCAGCGGCCGGTTGCGGCGCTGGCGCGTGGTGAGCCCGTCGTCGGGAACGACGGTCGGCTGCCCCTTGGGCATTACGCGGCCCTCCTGTGGTTGTCGGCGCGTACGGTCCGCACCAGCGCGGACACGGTGTCCGCGCGAACGTCGTCGATCGTCACGACCGGGCCGCCCAGCTCCCGGCCCAACTCGCCCGCCAGCCCCAGCCGTACCGGATCGGACTCGCAGTCCACCACCACGCAGGCCACGCCGTCGGCCGCCAGCGCCCGCGCGGCGCGGGAGGCCCGCGCGAGCGGCTCCGGCCCGCCCGTCGCCCGCCCGTCGGTCACCACGACCAGCAGCGGCCGCCGCGACGGATCGCGCAGCTTCTCCACCCGCAGCACCTCACGGGCCCGAGCGAGGCCCGCCGCGAGCGGGGTACGGCCGCCCGTGGGCAGCGTCTCCAGCCGTGCCGCGCCCGCCTCCACCGACGACGTCGGCGGCAGCGCCAGCCGCGCCCCGGAGCCCCGGAAGGTGACCAGGCCGACCTTGTCCCGCCGCTGGTAGGCGTCCAGCAGCAGCGACAGCACCGCGCCCTTGACCGCGCTCATCCGCTTGCGGGCCGCCATCGAACCGGAGGCGTCCACGACGAACAGCACCAGATTGCCCTCACGGCCCTCGCGGACCGCCTCCCGCAGGTCGTCACGGCGCACGACCAGGCCGGGCCCGCTGCGCCCGCGCGCCCGCTGGTGCGGGGCGGCGGCCCGCACGGTCGCCGCCAGGTGCAGCCGCGACAGGGTGCCGCGGGGCCGCTGCGCGCCGGTGGTGCGGCCGTGCGCGGTACGGGCGCGGGAGCGCCGCCCGTCGGCGCCCTCGCCCAGGCCGGGCACGGTGAACTTCCGGGCGCGGAAGGGGGCTTCGGCGGGCACGGCGGGGGCCTCGGCCGGCGCTTCGCCCTGTGCTTGTCCCTGCGCTTCGCTCCGGGCGTGCGGGGCGGCTTCCTCGGCGTGCGGGGCCGTCCCGTCGGGGGAGGGCTCGTCGCGCTGCTGGGAGGGGAGGTCGGGGACGCCCTGGCCGGCCGGCTCCTGCGGGGGACGGCCGCCGCCGTCGGGGCCGCCGTCGCCGTCCGGTCCGCCGTCCGGACCCTGGGGGTCCTGCGGGTCCTCGGGGCCTTCCGGTCCGTCAGGTCCGTCCGGCCCTTCCGGCTCGGGGTCCTCGTCCTCGAACTGCGCGAGGATCTCGTCCAGTTTGTCCTCGTCGAGACCCGGCGCGTCGAAGGGGGAGCGCCGGCGGCGGTGGGGGAGCGCCAGCAGCGCGGCCTGCCGGACGTCCTCGGTGGCCACGTCCGTACGGCCCCCCCAGGCGGCCAGCGCCGTGGCCGTACGCGCCGTGACGATGTCGGCGCGCATACCGTCCACCTCGAACCCGGCGCACACCGCCGCGATGCGGCGCAGAGCGCCGTCACCGAGCCGTACGTCCGGCAGCAGGGCGCGCGCCGCCACGATGCGCTCGCGCAACTCCTCTTCCTCCGCCGCCCACTTGGCGGCGAACGCCACCGGGTCCTCGTCGTACGCGAGCCGGCGGCGGACGACCTCGACGCGCTCGTCGGGCTCGCGGGAAGCGGCGACCTCGACGGTCAGCCCGAAGCGGTCCAGCAACTGAGGGCGCAGCTCGCCCTCTTCGGGGTTCATCGTGCCGACGAGCAGGAAACGGGAGGCGTGGCGGACGGAGACACCCTCGCGTTCCACGTGCGAGGTGCCCATCGCTGCCGCGTCGAGCAGCAGGTCCACGAGATGGTCGTGGAGGAGGTTGACCTCGTCGACGTACAGCACGCCCCGGTGCGCGTCGGCCAGCAGGCCCGGCTCGAAGGCCTTCACACCTTCCGACAGGGCCCGCTCGATGTCGAGGGCGCCGACGAGCCGGTCCTCGGAGGCGCCGACGGGGAGTTCGACCAAGCGGGTCGCGCGGGTGGTGCCCGAGCCGTCCTGGTGCGGGCCGTCGGGGCACTGCGGGTCGGGCGAGGCGGGATCACAGGCGAAGCGGCAGCCCGCGACCACCGGCACGTCCGGGAGGACGGTGGCCAGGGCGCGCACGATGGTGCTCTTCGCGGTGCCTTTCTCGCCGCGGATGAGGAGGCCTCCCACGGAGGGACTCACCGCGTTGAGGAGCAACGCGAGCCGCAGACGGTCCATGCCGACGATCGCGGCGAAGGGGTACGGGGTGCTCATGCGGTGATTGCTCCTTCGGCAGACGCCGGTGCGGTGGTCGGTGTGGTGCTGCGGGCGCCGTACGGGCCGGGGCGGCGCGGCTGTGTTCCCGGCTCCGCGCGAGCGGTCACGGCGCCCCCGGCGGGATGAACCGCATCCCGCCGGGCACCCCGTCCTCGATCAGCCGCAGCAGCGCCTCCGTGTCCGCGTGCTGCTCGATCAAGTCGCCCAGCCGGTCGAGCTGTTCCTCGCGCAGCGCGGCGAAGCTCGTGTCCGGGGCGGGAACGAACGCCCGGCCCGCCGCCCGCGCCACCTCGCGCAGGAACGCCCGCCGGAAGCCGTCGCTCTCCAGCGAACCGTGCCAGTGCGTGCCCCACACCTGGCCGACCCGGCAGCCGTCCAGGAAGCCCTCACCGCCGAGGACTTCGGCGACCCCGTGGTGGATCTCGTAGCCCTCGACGGGCTCGCCCAGCGCCTTGCCGGACGGCCGCGTCAGCGTCTTCTCCCGCGCGAACCGCACCCGGACCGGCAGCAGCCCCAGCCCGTCGACGACTCCCGCCCTCGACTCGACCTCGTCCTCGATGCGCTCGCCCAGCAACTGGAAACCACCGCAGATGCCCAGCACGGGCCGGCCCTCCGCCGCGCGGCGCGCGAGCGCGTCCGCGAGCCCGCGCTCGCGCAGCCACGCCAGCGCGCGCACGGTGCCGCGCGTGCCCGGCACCACCACGAGATCGGCGTCGGCCAGCTCCTCGGGGCGGTCCACGAACCGTACGACCACGCCCGGTTCGGCGGCCAGCGCGTCCACGTCCGTGAAGTTCGACATCAGCGGCACCGCGCACACCGCGACCCGCAGCACGTCCGTGCCGTACGGCGGCGCCACTACCGACTCGCGCACCACCCCGCGCAGGGACACCCTCAGGCCGTCCTCCTCGTCGATGCCCAGACCGTGCGTGAACGGCAGCACCCCGAACGTCCGGCGCCCCGTCAGACCGCGCAGCATGTCCAGGCCCGGCTCCAGCAGGCTCACATCGCCGCGGAACTTGTTGACCAGATAGCCCGCTATCAGCTCCTGGTCCTCGCGCGAGAGCAGCGCCGTCGTCCCGAAGAACGACGCGAACACGCCGCCCCGGTCGATGTCGCCGACCACGACCACCGGCAGCCGCGCGGCCCGCGCGAGCCCCATGTTGACGATGTCCGTACGCCGCAGATTGATCTCGGCCGGGCTGCCGGCGCCCTCGCAGACCACCGCGTCGTGCGTACGCCGCAGCTCCTCCAGACAGCCCGTGACCGTCTCCAGCAGCCGCTCCTGGCGCCCGGAATGGTAGCCGCGCGCGCTCAACTCGCCCACCGGCTTGCCCATCAGCACGACCTGGCTGCTGCTGTCGCTGCCCGGCTTGAGCAGCACCGGGTTCATCAGCGCGCTCGGCTCCACGCGCGCGGCGGCCGCCTGCATGGCCTGCGCCCGCCCTATCTCGGCGCCCTCGCGCGTCACATACGAGTTCAGCGACATGTTCTGCGCCTTGAACGGGGCGACCTTGACGCCCTTGCGGGTCAGCCAGCGGCAGATCCCGGCCGTCACCACGCTCTTGCCCGCGTCCGAGGTCGTCCCGGCGACGAGCAGACCCCCGCCCCGTACCGCTGTTGTCACCGGTTCCTCCCCCTCGCCCCGTTCACGATGCTTTGTGCGACGCCTGTCGGGACGCCTTTCGAGATGCTGCCCGCCGCACGCCGGATCCCGCCCGCGCGCAGCGCCTGCCCGGTGGTGCGCGCGCCGGCCGCGACCCCGAGCGCCAGCAACGCGACCCGGCGCGAGAGCCGCACCGCGCGCTCGATGTCCGCGACCTCCACCGGACGCAGCTCCGCGCCCAGGACCGGCCGGTGCTCCACACGGCCGCCGTAGGCGAGGGTGCCGCCCAGCCGCACCCCGAGCGCGCCCGCGAACGCGGCTTCCACCGGGCCCGCGTTGGGGCTCGGGTGCCGGGCCGCGTCCCGCCGGGCCACCCGCCACGCGGTCCGCGGATCCGGGCCGGCCAGCACGGCCAGTACCGCCGTGAGCCGGGCGCCGGGCCAGCCCACGGCGTCGTCCAGCCGCGCCGAGGCCCAGCCGAACCGCCGGTAGCGCGGCGACTTGTGCCCCACCATCGCGTCCAGGGTGTTGACCGCGCGGAAGCCCGCGAGCCCCGGCACGCCCACGAGCGCCCCCCACACGAGGGCGCCGACCACGGCGTCGGAGGTGTTCTCGGCGACCGACTCCACGACGGCCCGCGCGATCTGCTGCCCGTCCAGCGCCTGCGGGTCGCGCCCGCACAGGTGCGGCAGCCGCTCGCGCGCCGCGTCGAGGTCCCCGGCCTCCAGCGCCTTCGCGACCGACCGCGCCTCCCGGCCCAGCGAGGTCCCGCCCAGCACGGCCCAGGTGGCGACGGCGGTCAGGGCGACCTCGGCGGGCACACGCGCGGGGGCGGGCAGCCGGGTACGGACGGTACGGGCCAGCAGGGCGGCCCCGAGGGCCGTACCGCCCGCGCAGACCAGGGTGTGCAGCGCCCCGCGCCCGCGGTGGTCGCGCCACAGGCGCCGCTCGACGGCCTGCGCGGCCCGCCCGAACGCGGCCACCGGATGGCCGCGGCGCGGATCGCCGAAGGCGAGATCGCCGAGGTGGCCGAGCGCGGCACCGCACGCGAAGGCGAGGTGTTCGGCGCGCATCGGATCAGACCGTGCCCGGGCCCGAGTGCTCCGTCCGGCAGGGCAGTGGTCGAAGGCGGCCGCGCATGCGATGTGTCCTCACTCAGGGTCCGCGCCCTGGCTCGACGTGACCGGCGACCCAGAGTCTCCTGGCTCCCGGATCCGCGTCGCCCCGGCCTTCCCGCCCGCCGCTCAGGGCGGGCCGTGGCCTGACAGTGGGGGACACTCCCCGGTGACAGTGGCGGGACCGCGCCGGATTCGCACCGGCTTCCTCTGCGCTGTCGCCGTTTGGCTCCGGAAGTCCACCACGGTCCGCGAGGGCCCGTCAACTCGCCTCATCAGGCATGAAGATGCCCCTGCCCTGCCGTTTCCGGCGGGACAGGGGCGAAGCGGAGGCGGCGCGGGCTCAGGCCACGATCAGGTGGATCCCGTAGCCGACGGCCGCCGCGCACACCGCGTAGCACAGGTACGCGCCGGTGCGCGCGAGGGGCGTCGCGCCCCCGGAAGCGGAAGCGTCCGTACCCGCCTTGCGGGAGGTGCCGACGATGCCGAGGGTGAAGACGCCGACCAGCCCGACGGTCACCACGAGGCTGACGCCGAAGACCTGCCCGAGAGCTGCCCAGTTGATGTTCATCGCTTCTCTCCGGTCAGCTCGCGGCCGCGGCGGGCGCGGGCTCGGGGGCGGCGGTGGCGGTGGCGGCGAGCGCGGCGGGCGGCGGCGGGGCGACGGCCTGGATCGCGGCCGTGACCACACCCACCGGCTCGGCCTGCGGCTCCGCGGGGGAATCGGTGACGTTGTCGTGCGTGACGGGCCTGCGGCGGGAGGCCAGCCAGATCGCTCCGCTCACCGCGAGACCGAGGACCGCCACCGCGGCGACACCCCAGTCGCCCTGCTCCGCCAGGAGCGCGGCCCCGCCCGCGACCAGACCGGCGGCCGGCAGCGTCAGACACCAGGCGATCACCATGCGGCCCGCCGTCGACCAGCGCACCACGCCGCCCTTGCGGCCCAGCCCCGCGCCCATGATCGAACCGGAGCAGACCTGCGTCGTGGAGAGCGCGAAACCGATGTGCGAGGAGGCGAGGATGACGGTCGCGGCACCGGTCTGCGCGGCGAAGCCCTGCGCGGGCCTGATGTCCGTCAGACCCTTGCCGAGGGTCTGGATGATGCGCCAGCCGCCCAGGTACGTACCGAGCGCGATGGCCAGGCCCGCCGAGACGACGACCCACACCGGCGGGTCCGAGTGCGGGGCCACGACGCCGCCGGTGACCAGGGCCAGGGTGATCACACCCATCGTCTTCTGGGCGTCGTTGGTGCCGTGGGCGAGGGAGACCAGCGCGGCCGAGGCGATCTGCCCCGCGCGGTAGCCCTTGGCGGTGTCGTTCTCGTCCCGGCCCCGGGCCAGCCGGAAGGTCAGCCGGGTCGCGGCCATGGCGGCCAGACCGGCCACGACCGGGGCCGCGACCGCCGGGATGAGAACCTTCATCACCACGGCGTCGCCGTGCACACCGCCGGCGCCGACCGACACCAGCGTCGCGCCGATCAGACCGCCGAACAGCGCGTGCGAGGAGCTGGACGGCAGGCCCGCCAGCCACGTCAGCAGATTCCACACGATCGCCCCGACCAGCCCCGCGAAGATCACTTCCGGGCGGATTCCCGAGCTCTCGTCGATGATCCCGCCGGAGATGGTCTTGGCGACCTCCACCGACAGGAACGCGCCGACCAGATTGAGGACCGCGGACATGGCCACCGCGGTCCTGGGCTTGAGGGCTCCCGTGGAGATGGTGGTGGCCATGGCGTTGGCCGTGTCGTGGAAGCCGTTCGTAAAGTCGAACACCAAGGCCGTGACGATCACGATCCCGATGAGAAGCGTGATGTGTTCCATGTCCGTCTGGTCACCCAGGCAATCGCTCGATGGACAGTACAGCCAGGACCGTAAGGACTCTGGGTGAACGGAAGGTGAACGGGGTCGGGCCGAGCGGTGAGGCGAACCGGAGGGGGTCATCCATGAACGAGGGTGCTGTGAACGGCGGCCAGGGCCCGGACATGCGCGGGGACGGACACGGGGGCGCGGGGGCGCGCGGAGGCCGGACCGACGGCGGGGCCGAGCACCGCGGTGCCCGGAGCTGTGACGGTGACGACACCGGGAGCGGGCAGTCCCACGGGGACGCGGTTGCCGGGGGCGGGCGCGGTGGGCCCGCCCGGCCGGGGGCGGGCGGGCGCGCGGGCGGCGAGGCCGTCCGGTACGCGCCCGGCGCCGGAGGCGAAACCGCACAGCGGGGCGGCCGCGCGCGCCGGGAGACCTCCCCCCGGGACTCCGCCGCCCGCCGCGAGGCGATCCGGCAGGCGTGGGCCGGCGTCGTCGCCGCCGCGCGGCGCACCGTGGCCGACGGGCTCGTCGTCGGGACCTCCGGCAACGTCTCCGCGAGAGTGGGCGAAACGATCCTCGTCACCCCCAGCGGCGTCCCCTACGACCGGCTCGGCCCCGACGACGCCGTCGGCGTCGACCTCGACGGGCGGCAGGTGCTCGGCGCCCTCGCCCCCACCAGCGAACTGCCCATGCACCTGGCCGTCTACCGGGCCACCGACGCGGCCGCCGTCGTGCACACCCACGCCGTGCACGCCACCGCCGTCTCCACCCTCGTCACCGAGCTGCCGCTCATCCACTACATGGCCGGCGCCCTCGGCGGACCGGTGCGCGTCGCCCCGTACGCCCTCTACGGCACCGAGGAACTCGCCCGCCACATGCTGCGCGCCCTCGACGGACGCACGGGCTGCCTGCTGCGCAACCACGGCACCCTCACCTTCGGCCCCGGCCTCGACGCCGCCTACGACCGCACCGCGCAGCTGGAGTGGATGTGCAGGGTGTGGCTCGCCGCCTCCGCCGTCCCCGGCCGCAGCCCGGCCCTGCTGAGCCGGGACCAACTCGCCGCCGCCACCGACAAACTGCGCGGCTACGGGCAGCCCCGCTGACGGCGGCCGGGCGGCCGGCGCGGGCCACCCCCGCCCGGGGCCCGGTCCGGAGAGTCGATTCCGATTGGGTTTTCGGAGCGTCAACGGCAAGACTGCTCCTGTGACGTCCCGTACTCCGCGCGACTCCCGGCTCAGACTCGTCCCCCGACAGCCGATCGCCGCCGCCCGCAGGGCGGTGGCCGGACGGGGTTCCCGACCGGCGCCCCGACCGCCCGCCGGCACCCCGGCCCCCGCCGAACTCGCCCGGCAGGCGAGAGGCGGCCTCACCGGCGCCGTCCACGTGGCCCGCTGGGCCGCCGCCGAGCGCGGCCGCGGCACCCCCTTGCGGCCCGGAGCGTCCGGCGGCCTGGACGCGGCCGCCGCCGAACAGGCCGCCGCCACCCTGCGCCTGACGCCGCACCGGGTGCGCGCCGACTGGGACCGGGCCCGCCTCGCCGGCCTCATCGAGCTCCACGGCGACAGCGCCCGCCCCGGCTGGCGGCTGCACGCCTGGGACCGTGACGACGGTGCCGTGCTGCGCGGCTGGGTCGCCCTCTTCGACGCCTGGTCCCTCGCCCACCCCGCGCCCCCCGGCACCGACGCGACCGTCGCCGCCGAGGTCGTCGAGGCGGCGCCCCAGCTGCTGTCCGTGATGCACCTGTCGGCGGGGCCGGTCGCCGTCGCGATGCTGCTGGACCTGTTGCAGCAGCGGGTCGCCGAGATCCGCGCCGAGCGCTGCGAGGTCCCCACCGGCTGCCCGGGCCCGCCCGCACCCCGGCCGGCTCCCGTCCCCGCCGCCGACGGCAGCGACCCGCTGGCCGGGCTCCTCGACTGGGCCCTCGAAGGGCTCGCCTCCGTCGGCGCCCTCGACGTGCGGCGGAACGAGGCCGACGGCGCGCGCGAGGCCACCCTGACCCCGCTCGGCAACTGGGCGGTGTGGGTCAAGCTCGAACAGATCTGTGTCGCCGCCCAGAGCCCCGCCGGCCATATCGAGCTGTCCGCCGAGGCCATGCTGCGCGGCTGCGCCGACCTCACCCCCGGCCCGGCCCGCGCCGAGTACCGGGCCTGGCTCGCCGCCCGGCCCGTGGGCAGCGCCGTCACCGAGCTCCTCGACGCCGCGCGCGGCGACGACGCCCTGGTGCGGGGGCTGGCCTTCGAGGCGCTGCGCGCGGTCGGCGCGCCCGCCGAGCCCGCCGTACGGGCCGCCGTGGACGAGCCGTGCCTGCGCCCGTACGCGCTGCTGTGGCTCGCCGAGCACGAGGGGCACGACCCCGAGGAGACCGCCGACGTGCTCACCCGCGAGGAGGCGACCTGGCTGTGGGTGGACACCGCCGCCGCCGTCGCCGACCACGGCGAGAGCCGGCTGCTGGTCCGCCACCTGGACTCGGCCGTGCAGGGCACGGTCCCGGGCCTGCTGGAGGAGGTACGGGCCGTGGGGCACCCGCGCACCGTGCAGGTCCTCGTGGCCCTGGCCGCCGCCCACCCGGACCCGGCACTCGCGAAGGCGGTGCGCCGGGCGGCGTTCCAGGTGCACACCGGCGGGGCGTAGCCCCGCGAGCGGGCCGGGCCTCCCGCGGCGGGGGCCCGGCCCGCTCCCGCACCGCCTTCAGGCGGCCCGGCTCAGCGGAACGTGTCGCACTGCCGCATGTCGCCCGTGCGGTACCCGGTGGTGAACCACTGCTGCCGCTGCGCGGCCGAGCCGTGGGTCCAGCTCTCGGGGGTGACCCGGCCCTGGAACTTCTCCTGGATACGGTCGTCGCCGACCGCCGCGGCCGCGGACAGCCCGTCCTGGATGTCGGCCTGCGTCAGCTGCTTGAGCAGCGGCCGGCCCGTGGACTTCTCCGGCGTCGACGTCGCGTGCCGGGCCCACACGCCCGCGTAGCAGTCGGCCTGCAGCTCGACCTTGACGGAATTGCTGTTGGCGCCGGTGCGCCGGTCCTGGGCCCGGTTCAGGGTGCCGGTCAGGTTCTGGATGTGGTGCCCGTACTCGTGGGCGACGACGTACGCCTGCGCGAACGGGCCGCCGCTCGCCCCGAACTTGCTGCGCAGCTCGTCGAAGAACCCCAGGTCCAGATACACCTTGCGGTCACCGGGGCAGTAGAACGGGCCCACCGCCGAAGTCGCCGCTCCGCACGCGGTGTTGGTGCGGTTGCTGAACAGCACCGTCGAGGCCGGGGTGTAGGTGGTGCCCTGACGGGCGAGCTCCTGGCTCCAGAAGGACTGCGCGCTGTTGACGACCGCGACGATCCGGCAGTCCTCGCGGGTGTTGGCGTCCTTGCCCGTGCGGCAGTTCTGCGACACCTGCGCGTCCGTACTGGCCGAGGACCGGGGCTGCTGCCCCTGCCCCTGGGTGCCGCTCAGCCCCAGCTCCTCCGGGCCGATCCCGAAGAACAGCCCGGCGAGCAGCGCGAGCAACCCCACGATGCCGCCGCCGATGGTGTACCCCCCGCCGGGGATCCGCCCGCCCCGCTCGTCCTGCACCTGGGACGTGTCGAGGTTCGCGTCGTCGTCGAACTGCATGCGCCACCGCCTTCCACCCCTGAGTATCGGTGAACACGCCGCAGCCGCGCACTCCGGCTCCACCGGACCGGGAAAACCGCTTGCGCGCCCCCGTTAGACTTCTTCGTATGGCAATTCTCCTCGTGCATTAGACGGCGTCGGCCCGGCCCGCCGCCCGCCCCGCAGCCGTGCGGGGCCCGCCGCCGGCCGTGTTCCACCCCCCGTCCCGACCGCCGTCCCTTCCGCCCAGGAGTAATTCCCCGTGATCACCGCTTCCGGTATCGAGCTGCGCGCCGGCGCCCGTGTGCTGATCGAGTCCGCTTCCTTCCGGATCGCCAAGGGCGACCGCATCGGGCTCGTCGGCCGCAACGGGGCCGGCAAGACCACCCTCACCAAGTGCCTCGCCGGCGAGGGCATGCCGGCCGGCGGCACGATCTCCCGCTCCGGCGAGGTCGGCTATCTGCCGCAGGACCCGCGCACCGGCGACCTCGACGTGCTGGCCCGCGACCGTGTCCTCTCCGCCCGCGGCCTCGACGTCCTGCTGCGCAAGATGCGCGAGAACGAGGACCGCATGGCCAACGGCAAGGGCGCGACCCGCGAGAAGGCCATGAAGAGGTACGAGCGCCTGGAGACCGAGTTCCTCACCAAGGGCGGCTACGCCGCCGAGTCCGAGGCCGCGACCATCGCCGCCGCGCTCAGCCTGCCCGACCGCGTGCTCGGCCAGCCGCTGCACACCCTCTCCGGCGGTCAGCGCCGTCGTGTCGAGCTCGCCCGGATCCTCTTCTCCGACGCCGACACCCTGCTGCTCGACGAGCCCACCAACCACCTCGACGCCGACTCGATCGCCTGGCTGCGGGACTATCTGAAGACCTACCGCGGCGGCTTCGTCGTCATCTCCCACGACGTCGACCTCGTCGAGACCGTCGTCAACAAGGTCTTCTACCTCGACGCCAACCGCTCGGTCATCGACATCTACAACATGGGCTGGAAGCTCTACCAGCAGCAGCGCGAGGCCGACGAGAAGCGCCGCAGGCGCGAGCGGCAGAACGCGGAGAAGAAGGCCGCCGCGCTCAACGCCCAGGCCGACAAGATGCGCGCCAAGGCCACCAAGACCGTCGCCGCGCAGAACATGGCCCGCCGCGCCGAGAAGCTGCTCTCCGGGCTGGAGGCGGAGCGCGCCGCCGACAAGGTCGCCAAGCTGCGCTTCCCCGAGCCCGCGCCCTGCGGGAAGACCCCGCTGATGGCGGAGGGCCTGTCGAAGTCGTACGGCTCGCTGGAGATCTTCACCGACGTCGACCTGGCCATCGACAAGGGCTCCCGCGTCGTCATCCTCGGCCTCAACGGCGCGGGCAAGACCACCCTGCTGCGCCTGCTCGGCGGCGTCGAGAAGCCCGACACCGGCAAGGTCGTCGAGGGCCACGGCCTCAAGCTGGGCTACTACGCGCAGGAGCACGAGACCCTCGACCCCGACCGCACGGTCCTGGAGAACATGCGCTCCGCCGCGCCCGACCTCGACCTGGTCGAGGTGCGCAAGGTGCTCGGCTCGTTCCTGTTCTCCGGCGACGACGTCGACAAGCCCGCGGGCGTCCTCTCCGGCGGCGAGAAGACCCGTCTCGCGCTGGCCACGCTGGTCGTCTCCTCCGCCAACGTGCTGCTGCTGGACGAGCCCACGAACAACCTCGACCCCGCCAGCCGCGAGGAGATCCTCGGCGCCCTGCGCACCTACAAGGGCGCGGTCGTCCTGGTCACCCACGACGAGGGCGCCGTCGACGCGCTCCAGCCCGAGCGCATCATCCTGCTGCCGGACGGTGTCGAGGACCTGTGGGGCCCGGACTACGCGGATCTCGTCGCCCTCGCGTGACGGCGGCCGGGCGCCCCGGCGGGACGGCGCCGCGGTGCCCGGCCGCGCGTCGATCAGCGCGGTCCCGATCATTCGGCCGACGGGTGATCCATCATCTGAGTGAGGGCGGCTCGTACCCCGGCTGCGGCCGCCGCTCCGGCGCACGCCCCGTGCCATGCGCCGGAGCATCCGACCCGCCCGCTCACCGTGCCCCGCCTGACCTGCCGCTTCGCCGCGCCACCCGGACGGCCGTACGAGCGCGACCGATCGGAAGGCGCTGTTCCGGCCGCTTCCACCGCCGGAAACAGCGGATGCATCTTCCCTTGGACTTCTTGTGGACCTTGTCGAATGGGTGGCCAGGAGGCCGGGGAGGGGTGATCATGAGAGTCAAGAGGCGCATCTCCCATGAGGAGGCACGGGTGGCCGAGACTCTGAAGAAGGGCAGCCGGGTGACCGGCGCCGCGCGCGAAAAGCTCGCGGCAGACCTGAAGAAGAAGTACGACGCGGGTGCGAGCATCAGGGCGCTGGCCGAAGAGACCGGCCGCTCCTACGGCTTCGTGCACCGGATGCTGACCGAGTCCGGCGTGGTCCTGCGCGGCCGCGGCGGAGCGACGCGCGGCAAGAAGGCAGCCTCGGTCTGACTCCGGGGGTCCGCCTCCAGGGCCCGGCCCGGTCCGCGGTCCGCGGCGGCTGTTCACGCAAGCCGCGCATCCCCAGGGCACCGTCGGTGTGACCAGTGCCACCCGGCCGAGCCGTCGGCCGGGTGGTTACTGTGCAGTATCACAGTGACTGCAGCCGAACCGGAGGCCCTGTATGACCGCTCCCGAGCCCCTGCCCGACGCACAGCGCGACCCCTCGCGCGACGTCCCGCGCGACGCCCTGCTCGACAAGGACGGCGTCCGGCTCACCGTGGACGGCGCGGTGGCCACCGTCACGCTCGCCAACCCCGCCAAGCGCAACGCCCAGTCGCCCGCGATGTGGCGGGCGCTGGCCGCGGCGGGCCGGGAACTGCCCGGCGATGTGCGGGTGGTCGTGCTGCGCGCGGAGGGCAAGTCCTTCTCCGCCGGGCTCGACCGGCAGGCGTTCACCCCCGACGGCTTCGAGGGCGAGCCGTCCTTCCTGGACCTGGCCCGCGGCTCCGACGCCGAGCTGGACGCCGAAATCGCCGCGTACCAGGAGGCGTTCACCTGGTGGCGGCGCAATGACATCGTCTCCGTCGCGGCCGTGCAGGGACACGCGATAGGCGCCGGCTTCCAGCTCGCCCTCGCCTGCGATCTGCGGGTGTGCGCCGAGGACGCGCAGTTCGCGATGCGCGAGACGAGCCTGGGCCTGGTGCCCGACCTCACCGGCACCCATCCGCTGCTCTCGCTCGTCGGCTACGCCCGCGCGCTCGACATCTGCGCCACGGGCCGTTTCGTACGCGCCGAGGAGGCCGAGCGCACCGGGCTGGCCAATCTCGTCGTGCCGCTCGCCGAACTCGACGCGGCCGTCGCCGACCTCGCGGCCGCCCTGCTGGCCGCGCCGCGCGACGCGCTCATCGAGACGAAGGCGCTGCTGCGCGACGGCCTCGGCCGTACGTACGAGGAGCAGCGGTCGGCCGAACGCGCCGCCCAGGCACGCCGGTTGCGCGACCTGGCGGGCCTGGGCGAGTGAACCGGGGCGCGGTACGGGCGAGTCGGGGGCGTGCCCGCCCCACGGCCCGCTCCCCCCGGTTCACTTCGCGTCGACGGCCGTGACCACGGCGGCGACCGTGACCGGTGCCGGGGAGGCCGCGGCCGTCGCCGCCCGTACCGCGCGGGCCACCTCCAGCGCGCGGTGGCCCGCCGCGACCGCGAACTGCGCGCTCACGTGCCGGACCGTATGGCTCCCGGGCCCCTCGCCCGTACGGTCCTCGACGCGGACCGCGCGCTCCGCCCCGGCGAGCGCGGGGGCGAGGCGGGCGACGCCCGGCACGGCGCGCACGGCGCGGGCGAGGGCGTCGGCGGGGGACTCCGCCTCCCACGGCCCGGGCGGCCCGGGCGGCTCGTCAGGTTCGGCAGGTTGGTCCAACAGCGCCGTCACCCGCAGGTCGACCGAGTCGAGCGCGAGCCCGAGCAGTTCCTCGGAGGCCGACCACAGGGCCGCGCGCAGCCGTGCGGCGACGGCCGGCAGCGGGGCGTCCGCCGTGGCCGCGAAGTCCGCCGTGATCCGCAGCGGGCCGGGCGGCAGGGCGCCGGGCGGCGGCGGGACGGCCGGCCGCGACGCCGCGCCCGCCTCCGCGAGGTCCAGCCGCAGCGTCTCCAGGCGCACGCCGGGCAGGGCGCCGGCCACGGCCCGCCGCAGCGCGCCGGCCGCCGCGCACTCCAGGATCCACGCGCCGTCCTCCGGCCCGCCCAGCGGCAGGGTGCGGCCGAGCCGGAGCTGCCGCCGTACGGTCCGTACCGAGCGGTCCTGGCTCATCGGCCCCTCCTTCCGTGGGATCTCCCGCGCGGGGCGGGGAAAGCACACCTAGGGTGGCAGAAGGAGCCGCTCCCGTCGGCCCCGCCACCGCTCCAGCCGCACGGCCCGCAACTCCCGCACGGAAATGAGGCGATCGACGATGACCGACAGCGCACCGCGGAACCGGACCGAGGCCACGGGCGGCCCGGCGGGCCCCGGCCGGGAGCTGCCCGCCCCCGCCGACCGCGGCCGCACCACCATCGCCGACGGCGTCGTGGAGAAGATCGCCGGGCTCGCGGCCCGGGATGTCGTCGGGGTGCACGCGATGGGCGGCGGCCTCGCCCGCACCTTCGGCGCCGTGCGCGACCGGGTGCCCGGCGGCAAGTCCGTCGCGCGCGGGGTCAAGGCGGAGGTCGGCGAGGTCCAGACGGCCCTCGACCTGGAGATCGTCGTGGACTACGGGGTGGCGATCGCGGAGGTCGCCCGCTCGGTGCGGGAGAACGTCATCGCGGCGGTGGAGCGGATGACCGGCCTGGAGGTCGTCGAGGTCAACATCGCCGTGAGCGATGTGAAACTGCCGGACGAGGAAGAGGACGAGCCGGAGCCGAGGCTCCAGTAAAGGGGGCGTGCGATGAGCATGGCCGTGGTCGGCATGATCGCCGGCATGGCGCTCGGATTCGCCGGGTACTTCGGCGGGTTCGGGGCTTTCCTGCTGGTCGCGGCGCTGGGCGCGATCGGGTTCGTGGTGGGCCGGTTCCTGGACGGGGATCTCGACCCGGGCGACTTCTTCCGCTCGCGCGAGCGCGACGGACGGCGCCGGTGACGGTGGCGGTCGTGGCGGCGTCGGCGTCGAGGGCGGGTTCGCCGCCGGGGGAGCGGTGAGGGCGCGTGGTGGAACCGGCTGAGCGCGGGGCGACGCGGATCGCCGACCGCGTCGTCGCCAAGCTGGCCTCGCAGGCGGCGCGGGAGGCGCTGAGCGCCACCGCCCCGGAGGACAGCACGCCCCCGTACGCCACGGTCGTCGTCCACGACGGCGCCGCCCGGGTCCGCGTCGCCGTCGAACTGGACTACCCCTGCGACATCGCCGCCCGCTGCCGCGCCGTACGGCAGCGGATCACCGAGCGCGTACGGGAACTCGCGGACCTGTCGGTGCCGGAGGTCACGGTCATGGTGGAGCGGCTGCACTCGCCGCACACGCTCTCCGCCGGACGGGAGCGGGTGCGATGACGGGACGTCAGGAGGAGGGGCGGGGGCGGGAGCCGGGCGCCGGGCGTGGGGAGGGGCCGAGGGGTTCTGGTGCTCCGGAGTCGGGTGTTGGGCGTGGGGGCGGGCCGAGGGGTTCTGGTGCTCCGGAGTCGGGTGTCGGGTGTGGGGGCGGGCCGAGGGGTTCTGGTGCTCCGGAGTCGGGTGTCGGGTGTGGGGACGGATCGAGGGGTTCTGGTGCCCCGGAGCCGGGTGCCGGGCGTGCGGGCGGATCGAGGGGTTCCGGTGCCCGGGTGCCGGGTGTCGGGCGTGCGGAGGGGCCTAGGGGTTCCGGTGCTCCGGTGCCGGGTGTCGGGCGTGGGGGCGGGCCTAGGGGTTCCGGTGCTCCGGAGTCGGGTGTTGGGCGTGGGGGCGGGTCGAAGGACCCCGGTGTCCCGGAGTCGGGTGCCGTTCCGGCCGGGGCCGGGGACGCGTGGGAGCCCGTCGGTGCGCGGCAGTCCGGCGGCCCCCGCCGTCCGGTCCGGCCCGGGGTGCCGGAGCTCCATCTGTCCGGGACGGTCCCGGCGCCCCCGGCCCCTCCCGCCGCGCCGGACGGCGCCCCGCGTGCCCGCCGGTTCCGGTCCGCGCGGCGGGTGCCCGCCGTGCTCGCGGCGGTCGTGGTGCTGGGCGCGGCCGGGGCGCTGCTCTACGACGTCGCGGCCGTACGGGCCTCCCGCCCCGCGACCGCCTGGCGCCGCCGGCTCGCCCGCGAACTGGCCGAACGCCCCCTGGACGACGCCTGGATCGTCGCCGGCGCGGCGGTGGCGGTCGTCCTGGGCGGCTGGCTGCTCGTGCTCGCGGTCACCCCCGGGCTGCGCGGGGTGCTGCCGATGCGCCGCGACACCCCGGGCCTGCGGGCCGGGCTCGACCGCCGGGCGGCCGCGCTCGTCCTGCGCGACCGGGCCCTGCGGATCCCCGGCGTGCAGTCGGTGCGCGTCGACGTCGGCCGCCGTCTGATCCGGGTCCGGGCGCAGTCGCACTTCAGGGACCTCGACGACGTACGGTCCGACCTGGACGACGTACTGGCCGACGGGGTACGGGAGTTGGGGCTCGCCCGGCACCCGGTGCTGTCGGTGCGGGTGCACCGGCCGGTGAAGAGGTGAGCGCACGGTGCTGAGAAGTGTCAACCGGATCCTGCTGGGGCTCGCCGGAGCGCTGCTGATCGCGTGCGGCGCCGCCGTACTCGTCGGCGCGCTGAGCCTGAAGCACCACTGGGGTCTCCCCCTGCCCTCGTGGTGGCCCTACCAGGACCCGCACGACGTGCTGCTGCCCGCCGGCACCCGGCGCCGTTGGCGGCACGAGGAGTGGTGGTGGCCGGCCGTCCTCGCCGCCCTCGCGGCCGTGGCGCTGCTCGCGGTGTGGTGGCTGCTGGCCCAGCTGCGCCGGCGCCGCACCACGGACGTCCTGGTGGACTGCGGCGACGGCGAGGCCGCGGTGGTGCGCGGCCGGGCGCTGGAGGAGGCGCTGTCCGCCGAGGCGGAGTCACTGGAGGGCGTCGACCGCGCCCTGGTCGCCCTGCGGGGGCGCCGTACGGCCCCGGAGGCCCGGGTGGCCCTGCGGCTGTCCCCGCACGCCTCCCCGTCCGAGGCCCTGCGGCTGCTGGACGCCGAGGTGCTGGCGCACGCCCGTGCCTCGGCGGGCCTGGACGCCCTCCCGGCGGAGGTCCGCCTGACGGCGTTGCGGCACCGGGCGGAACGCGTGGAGTGAGGGGGTGAGGGGGGCCTGCGGGGCAGGCGCCCCTCACCAGCCGTGCAGCGCGCCCCCGTCCACCGGCACCGTCACGCCCGTCAGATACGAGGCCGCCGGGGACAGCAGGAAGGCCGCGACCCTGCCGAACTCCTCCGGGGTGCCGTAACGGCGCAGGGGGATGCCTTCCTCGGCGCGGGCCCGGGCCGCCGCCGGGTCGGGGGCGGCGCCGTCGAGTTCGCGGACCCGGTCGGTGTCGATACGGCCCGGCAGCAGCCCGACCACCCGGATGCCGCGCGGTCCCACCTCCAGCGACAGCGACTTCGCGAAGCCCGCGAGGCCGGGGCGCAGCCCATTGGAGATGGTCAGTCCGGGGATCGGCTCGCGCACCGAGCCGGACAGCACGAGGCCGACGACCCCGCCCTCGCCGAGCTCGGCGGCCGCCGAGCGCGCCATGCGGACCGCGCCGAGGAAGACCGACTCGAACGCGGACCGCCACTGCTCGTCGGTGTTCCCGGCCGCCGAACCGGGCGGCGGGCCGCCGACGCTGACCAGGACGCCGTCGAAGCGTCCGAAGCGCTCGCGGGCGGTGGCGATCAGACGGGCGGCGGTCGCGGGGTCGCTGTTGTCGGCGGCGACGCCGACGGCGCGCTCCGCGCCCAGCTCCTCGGCGGCGGCCCGCACGGCCCGCCCGTCTCGCGCGGACTGGCCCACCTTCGCGCCGTCGGCGGCCAGTTCGCGGGCCGTCGCGAGGCCCAGCCCCCGGCTCGCGCCGGTCAGCACGTACACCCGGTCCTTGAGTCCAAGATCCATGCGGGCAGTGTGCCACCGGGGCCGTCCGTTCAGGGACCGCCGTCCGTTCCGGGCGTTGCCCGCGTGGAGGCGGCCGGTGCCCGGACGAGGGCTGTGGCGGCGGAGGCAGGCGCGGGGGTGCGGTCCGGTGCGGGGCCAGGGGGTACGGACGCTGCGGGGCGGCCCGGCGTCCTGCGCCGCGTCAGCGGCTCGCGGCCGGGTTCGCCGTGTCCGGTGCCGGCGCGGTTCCGGTGCCGGCGTCCGTGGTCTTCGCCGAGGCCGCGGCCGCGGTCGCGGCACGGTCGCGCCGTTCCCGGCGTACCAGGATCACCCAGCCCACCGGCACGAAGGCCGAGAAGAGCCACCACTGGATCGCGTACGCCATGTGCGGGCCGATGCTGTCGTGGTCCGGGGCGGGCACCAGCTGGGTGCCGCCGGAGACCTTCTCGTCGCTCAACTCGATGTAGCCGCCGAGGACGGGCCGGCCCAGGGCCCGCGCCTGCCGTTCGCTGTTGATGAGCATGACCTGCCGGGGCGGCAGCCCCTTGGTGTCCTTGATGCCCTCACCGGGCCGCTCGTCGGCCCGCAGCCGGCCGGTGACGGTGACGCGGCCGGACGGCGCGGCGGGCACGTCGGGGAAGTCCCGCTGGCTGCGGTCGGCCGGGATCCAGCCCCGGTTGACGAGCACGGCCCGCCCGTCGTCGAGCAGCAGCGGGGTCAATACCCAGTAGCCCGACTTGCCGTCCTCGCCGGTGCGCAGCCGCACCACGACCTCGTCCTTGGTGTCGTACGTGCCGCTCGCGGTCACCGTGCGCCACACGTCCTCGCCCGGCACGGCCCGCCCGGGGGCGGTCAGCTCGGTGACGGGGACGGGGTCGGCGGCGATGCTGCGGGCCACCAGGGCATTGCGGGCGACCCGGCTCTCGTGGCGATGGAACTGCCAGAAGCCCAGTTCGATCATCACCGGAATCAGGACGAGCCCCACGAGCGTGAGGATCACCCACTGCCGGGACAACAGGAAGCGGTACACGCGCTCGACGGTACCCCGCGCCCGCGCACCGCCTTCCATCGGCCCGGCACCGGGGGACACCCCGGGCGCGGATCAGGCCCGGGGCGCGGGCAGCACGTGCGAGAGCAGCTGGACGAACGCGGCCTCGTCGATCACCGGAGTGCCGTAGGAACGCGCCCGGGAGGTCTTGGACGTGGGGGAGCCGGGGTCGTTGGTGACCAGAACACTGGTGAGCCGGGAGACACCGCTGGCCACATGCAGCCCGGCCTCGGTCGCACGGTCCTCCAGCAGCTCGCGGTCGATGGAGGTGTCGCCGGAGAACGCCACCCGCATGCCCTGCACGAGCTGCCCGCCCCGCTCGTAGCGGCCGGGGTTGGGATACGGGCACGCGGGCCGTCTGCGGCTGGTCCGCCAGGTCGCCGACCGGGCCGACGGCAGAAAGCCGGCCGCCGGGCGCACCGGCTCGTCGGACCACTCGGTCAGCGGCTGGCAGGCCAGCAGCGGCAGCCGCAGCCCCCGCTCCGCCGCCCGCTGCAGGCTCGGCCGGAACGCCTCGGCCAGCACCCGGGCGTCGTCGAGCGCGTGATGGGCCCTCTCCTGCACCACGCCGTAGTGCGCGGCCAGGGACTCCAGCTTGTGGTTGGGCAGCGGCAGCCCCAGCTCCTTCGACAGCGCGATCGTGCACAGCCGCTGCCGCACCGGCGCGGTGACGCTCGCGCGCGCGTACTCACGGGCGATCATCGACCAGTCGAAGGCCGCGTTGTGCGCGACGAGCACCCGCCCGGCCAGCCGCTCGGCCAGCGCGCCCGCGATCTCCGGGAAGCGCGGCGCGTCCGCGAGGACCTCGGAGGTCAGCCCGTGGATCCACACCGGGCCGGGGTCCCGCTCGGGGTTGACGAGCGTGTACCAGCGGTCCTGCGTCCGGCCCCGGGCGTCGAGCTGGTAGACGGCGGCCGACACTATCCGGTCGTCGCGGGCGAGCCCGGTGGTCTCCACGTCGACGACCGCGTACCCCTCGGGATACGCGGCCGGCCAGGGAGTCGGCGACGATTCGGCTGCGGTGCGGTCTGCGAGCATGGTCCAAGAGCTTACGGGCCCCCGCTGACACCGCCGCCCGCGCCCGGTCCGGACCCGCGCCCTCCGCCGCGCCCCGCCTGCCCGAACCCGAGGTAACAAAAATCCGTACCGCACGGTAACGGCCTCTGGCGGAGCGCGCGTTGACGCGCTTATGGTGCCGCCATGCCACACCTTCCCGATGTCGTGCTGTGGTCCGTACCCGCCTTTCTCCTGCTGACCGTGCTGGAGTTGGTGAGTTACCGGCTGCACCCGGCCGAGGAGAGCGGCGCCGCGGGCTACGAGGCGAAGGACGCGGCGACGAGCATCACCATGGGCCTGGGCAGCCTCGTCTTCGACGCGCTGTGGAAGATCCCCATCGTCGGCATCTACACAGCCGTCTACGAACTCACCCCCCTGCGTGTGCCCGTCCTGTGGTGGACGCTGCCGCTGATGCTGCTCGTCCAGGACTTCTTCTACTACTGGTCGCACCGCGGCCACCACGTCGTACGCATCCTGTGGGCCTGCCACGTCGTGCACCACTCCAGCCGCAAGTTCAATCTGACGACGGCCCTGCGGCAGCCCTGGACCACGCTCACGGTGTGGCCGTTCTACGTGCCGATGGTCGCCCTGGGCGTGCACCCGGCGGCCGTGGGCTTCTGCTCCTCCGCCAACCTCGTCTACCAGTTCTGGGTGCACACCGAGCGGGTGCGGCGGCTGCCCGCGCCCTTCGAGTACGTGCTGAACACCGCCTCCCACCACCGCGTCCACCACGCCTCCCAAGGCTCCTACCTGGACCGGAACTTCGGCGGCATCCTCATCGTGTGGGACCGCCTCTTCGGGACGTTCGTCCCCGAGACCGAACGCCCCGTCTACGGGCTGACGAAGAACATCCACACCTACAACCCGCTGCGCGTGGCCACCCACGAGTACGTGGCCATCGCCCGCGACCTGCGGGCGGCCCGCGGCTGGGGCGAGCGCGCGGGCCGCGTCTTCAGGGGCCCGGGCTGGCAGCCGAAGCCCGCGACAGCGGCCGCAACGAACGAACCACCCCCTCCGGCACGGGGTTCCGCGCCAGCCACCGAGCGGGTCGCGTGAGAGCGCGGGCCCGGGCCCGCACGGCCCGGGCTGTGACCACGATCCGTGCGGCCGTGCGCGCGGCCGTCGCGGACGACGACAGGGGCCGAGCCCGTCCGTCGGCCGTCTCGGCACTGCTCGCGGTGGCTGCTGCCGGTACGGCGGTGCGGGCGTCTGCGGCGGACGGTGGTGCGGGCCGCGCCTGCCCGGCGGCGATCCGTGCGTTGCGCGCAGCTGTCGCCGCCGGTACGGCGGTGCAGGCATCCGCAGCGGGCGATGGTGCAGGCCGCGTCCGCCCGGCGGCGCCCCGTGCGTTGCGCGCCGCGCTCGCCGCCGCCCGCACGGCGCTGCGCGCACCCGCCGTGGACGGTGGTGCGAGCCACCCCCACCCCGCGGTGCCCCGCGTGCTGCTCGCCGGCTTCGGTGGCGTCGCCGCCGCTCACCTGGGTGCGCTGCTCGCCGGTGCGCCCGTCGCGCAGGTCACCAAGCCGGCGTTGATGCCGCTGCTCGGCGCGTACGCGCTCGCGCGGGGCGGGCCCCGGTTGCTGGTGGGGGCGCTGTTGTTCGGCTGCGGGGGAGACGTGCTGCTGCAACTCGGCGGGCGGCTGCCGTTTCTGCTCGGTATGGGCTCCTTCGCCGCCGGGCACGGCTGCTACCTCGCGCTGTTCGCCCGGCACGGCGCCGACTCCCGGGCGCGCGGCCGGGGTTACGTGCTCGCGGCCGGGTACGGGGCCGCCTGGCTGGGTACCGTGACGCTGCTGTGGCCCGGGCTGGAGGACGGGCTGCGGGTGCCCGTCGGCCTGTACAGCCTGCTGCTCACCGCGACGGCCCTGGCCGCGACCCGCGCGGGAGCGCGGACCGCGGCGGGCGGGCTGGCGTTCCTGCTGTCGGACACGCTCATCGCGAGCGGCCTGGCCGGGTGGCCGCAGCCGCCCGCACCGCAGTTCTGGATCATGCTCACGTATCTCGTGGCGCAGTTCCTGCTGGCGGACGGGCTGCTGCGGCGCGTACCGGCTCAGCCCCAGGTCACTCGGTGACGGCCTTCAGGGCGTTGACGATGCCGTAGCCGAAGTGGCTGTTGATGTGCTGGGTACCGGTGCAGGTCGGGTCGGCCTTGCTCTCGCCGGAGTTCTCACCGGAGGGAACGGGGCAGCCCGGGTTGTCCGCCTCGGCGCGCAGCACCCAGCGGATCTCCTGCGGCGTGTACTTCGGGTGCGCGCTCTTGATCAGCGCGGCCACGCCGGCCACGTGCGGGCTGGCCATCGAGGTGCCCTGGAGATAGCCGAACTCGCCGCCGGGCAGCGTGGAGAGTATCCGGCCGTCCTTGCCGGGCAGTTCGGGGATCTGGCGGTTGTCGCCGCCGGGCGCCGCGACGTCCACGCGCCCGAGCCCGTAGTTGGAGTAGTAGGACTTCAGCGACTTCGCGCCGGTCGCCGAGACGGAGACGACGCCCGGCAACTCGGCGGGGACGTCCAGGCACTTGGCCGGGTCGACGGTGCGCGTCACCGGGGTCGAGTCGTTGGGGCTGGAGGAGTCCTGCAGCTCCTTGGCCGCCAGGTTCATGTTGGAGTTGCCGGCGGCGGCCACGTTGACGGTGCCCCGGCGCTGGGCGTACGCGGCGGCCCGGCCGACCGCGTCCGCTATCGCCTTCTGGTCGGGCTGGTCGGCGCAGTTGAACAGCCACGGGTCCACGTAGTAGCTGTTGTTCGTCACCGCGATGTTGTGCTCGGCGGCGAAGACGAACGCGCACACCACGCTCTCCGCGTAGAAGAGGCTGCCGCCCTTCGTGGAGACCTTGATGGCCGAGACCTTCACGTTCGGGGCGACGCCCGCCACGCCCTGCCCGTTGCGGGCGGCGGCTATCGTGCCGGCCACGTGCGTGCCGTGGTAGTCGGTCTCCGGGTCGAACGGCCGCCAGGCGCCGGGGCTCGTGTCGGCCTTGCCGGTGACGCAACTCGCCGACTGCGAACGGGAGAAGTTCGGCGCGAGGTTCGGGTGGGTGTCGTCCACGCCGGTGTCTATCACGCCGACGGTGACGGCGCGGCTGCCCGGGTTGACCCGCGCGGCCTCGTCCGCCTTGATGGCCGGCAGGTCCCACTGCAGGCCCTCCAGCGGCTCCTTGCCGTCCTCCTTGGCCCGGACCAGGCTCCGCGCGCCCTTCTTGGGGAGCTCGACCTTCTCGGGCTTGCCGATGTCCGTGGTGGCCGAGGAGGTGATCGGCGCGGTACGGGTGGCGCCCGCGGAGGCCACTCCCGGCACGGTGCGCAGGGTCTTGGCGAAGTCCGGGTTCGCGGAGTGGGCGACGACGACGCCGATCTTCTCGTAGGCCGCGACGACGCTGCCGCCGGCCTTGCCGACGGCCTGCTTCACGCGGGAGACGGTCGCGTGGTCGGTCGCCGAGTTGACCACGTACGACAGCAGCGGCCCGTCCGTGGCGGCCGGCGGCTGCGGGGCCGCCGAGGCGGCGGTGGGCAGCAGACCGATCGAGGCGGTGAGCGCGAGCCCGGCCGGGACGGCCAGCAGCGCGAGGCGGCGTCTGGAACGTGCGGGAGCCATGGGTTCTCCACATCATCCGAGGGCCGCCGGACGCGGATGCGCCCGGCGGGTACATGACGAGTGAAGCTAGCGCCGGTCAGGCCCCCGGGACAACGGATTCCGGGGACGAATTCCGGCGACAACGTGCGGGAAGACCTGCGGTCCGCACCGATATGACGCCGCGTCAGGCGGAGCCGGGGTGCGCGGGGGGCGAGAGCGCCGGGGACAGGAGCGCGAACCGTGGCCGTCCGGACCGGCGCTGGGCCTTCAGCCGTCGCCGTGGGGGCCGGAGCCGGTAGCGCGGTCGCCGTCACGGTGGGGGCGGGTGCGGTCCTGGGGTGCGGCGCGGGAGCCGAGGCGCGAACCGTGGTCGTCCGGACCGGCGCCGTCAACCTGACGCTCCCGGGCGGTCGTCGGCCGGGGGACGGCCTCGGAGGGGGCGGCGCGGTGCCCGCACCAGGGTCGACGAGTCCGCCGGCGGCCGGTGCCGCCCCGCGCGGCCGCCGTCCCGGATTTCCCGCCCGCGCCCCTGTCGCATACTGCGACCTGCCTCTACGATGCGTGACCCGGATCACACGCCGACGGCTCGCGCACCGCAACCCCGTACTCGTACCTCGTACAGGAGAGACCGTGGACACCGCACAGCCCACCACCCAGGAGCCGGAGGAGCCCGGCACCCCCACCGCCGCAGCCGCACCCGACCGCTTCACCGCGCTGCAGTCGAGCCCCGAGTTCGCCGAACTCCGCCGCGCCCAGCGCTCCTTCGCCTTCCCCCTCACCGCCGCCTTCCTCGCCTGGTACCTGCTGTACGTCCTGCTGTCCAACTACGCGGGCGGCTTCATGGGCACCACGCTCGTCGGCAACATCAACGTCGCGCTCGTCCTGGGCCTCGCCCAGTTCCTCACCACCTTCCTCATCGCCTGGTGGTACTCGCGCCACGCCGCGACGCGCCTCGACCCCAGGGCCGAGGCCCTGCGCAGCCGGCTGGAGGCGGGCGAGTGACCGCGTACCACGGCCCGTTGCTCGCCGCCGCCGCCCGCGGCGCGGCGGGCGAGCACCGCACCCTGATCATCACGCTGTTCGCCGTCTTCGTCGCCGCGACCCTCGGCATCACCGTCTGGGCCGGCCGGCAGACCAAGGACGCCACCGACTTCTACGCCGGCGGCCGCTCCTTCACCGGACTGCAGAACGGTCTCGCCATCTCCGGCGACTACATGTCCGCCGCGTCCTTCCTCGGTATCGCCGGAGCCATCGCCCTCTTCGGCTACGACGGCTTCCTGTACTCCATCGGCTTCCTCGTCGCCTGGCTCGTCGCCCTGCTGCTCGTCGCCGAACCCCTGCGCAACTCCGGCCGGTTCACCATGGCCGACGTGCTGGCCCACCGGCTCGCGCAGCGGCCGGTGCGCACCGCCGCAGGCACCTCCACCATCGTCGTGTCGATCTTCTATCTGCTGGCGCAGATGGTCGGCGCGGGCGCGCTCGTCGCCCTGCTGCTCGGCGCGACCGGCGAGGGCTCGCGGCGCTGGATCATCGGCCTGGTCGGCCTGGTGATGGTGCTGTACGTGACCGTCGGCGGGATGAAGGGCACGACGTGGGTGCAGATCGTCAAGGCGGTCATGCTCATCGCGGGCACCGTGCTCATCACCGTCCTGGTGCTCAACAAGGTCGGCTGGAACCTCTCCACGCTGCTGGGCCGCGCCGCCGACGCCAGCGGCAAGGGCAGGGCCTTCCTCGAACCCGGCCTGCAGTACGGCAAGGACGGCACGTCCAAGCTCAACTTCGTCTCGCTCGGCCTCGCCCTCGTCCTGGGCACCGCCGGGCTGCCGCACATCCTCATCCGCTTCTACACCGTGCCCACCGCCAAGGCCGCCCGGAAGTCGGTGAACTGGGCGATCGGCATCATCGGCGCCTTCTATCTGATGACGATCGCGCTCGGCTTCGGCGCCGCGGCCCTCGTCGGCCCGAAGGAGATCATCGCCTCCAACGAGTCCGGCAACACCGCGGCCCCGCTGCTCGCCCAGGAGGTCGGCGGCGGCGCCGGCTCCACCGGCGGCGCGATCCTCCTCGCGGTGATCTCGGCGGTCGCCTTCGCGACGATCCTCGCCGTGGTCGCCGGACTCACCCTCGCCTCCTCCGCGTCCTTCGCGCACGACCTGTGGGTCAATGTCATCCGGCGCGGCCGCACCGAGGAACGCGAGGAGATCCTCACCGCGAAGATCGCGGCCGTGGTCATCGGCGCGGTCTCCATCGTGCTGGGCATCTTCGCCCACCGGCTCAACGCGGCCGCCCTGGTGGCCCTCGCCTTCGCCGTCGCGGCCTCCGCCAACCTCCCCACCATCCTCTACAGCCTCTTCTGGAAGCGCTTCACCACGCGGGGAGCGCTGTGGTCGATCTACGGCGGGCTCGTCTCCTCGGTCACCCTGGTGATCCTCTCCCCGGTCGTCTCCGGCAACCCCAAGGCGCTCTTCCCGGGCATGAGCTTCGACGTCTTCCCGCTGGGCAACCCCGGCCTGGTCTCCATCCCGCTCGGCTTCCTGCTGGGCTGGCTGGGCTCGCTGCTCTCCCCGGCCCCGGCCGATCCGCGCCCGTACGCGGAGCTGGAGGTGCGGTCCCTGACCGGCCACGGCGCGCACTGAGGCACCGCCCGTCCCCCGTGGACCCGATCCCCCACCCTCAACGAACTGTTGATGTCGTGGGGGATCGCGTACGCTGCGGAGCATCGAACGCCTACGTTCCATTCCGCAGGAGGGGCCCGCACCGTGCTCGTCGACACCTACGGTCGCACCGCCACCGATCTGCGCGTCTCCCTCACCGACCGGTGCAATCTGCGCTGCTCCTACTGCATGCCCGCAGAGGGCCTGGCCTGGCTCGCCAAGCCCGAACTGCTCACCGACGACGAGATCGTCCGCCTGGTCCGCATAGCCGTCACGGACCTCGGCGTCACCGATGTCCGCTTCACCGGCGGCGAACCCCTGCTGCGCCCCGGACTGCCCTCCATCGTCGAACGCTGCGCCGCCCTCGCCCCGCGCCCCCGGCTCTCCCTCACCACCAATGGCATCGGCCTCGCCCGCACCGCCCAGGCCCTCGCCGACGCCGGCCTCGACCGCGTCAACGTCTCCCTCGACACCCTGCGCCCCGAGGTCTTCCGGACCCTCACCCGCCGCAAGCGCCACCAGGACGTCCTCGACGGACTCGCCGCCGCCCGCGCCGCCGGCCTCACCCCCGTCAAGGTCAACTCCGTGCTGATGCCCGGCCACAACGCCGACGAGGCCCCCGAACTGCTCGCCTGGGCCCTCGCCGAGGGCTACGAACTGCGCTTCATCGAGCAGATGCCGCTCGACGCCCAGCACGGCTGGCAGCGCTCGGGAATGATCACGGCGGAGGAGATCCTCGCGAGCCTGCGCACCCGCTTCACCCTCACCCCCGAGCAGGCGGACGCGCGCGGCTCCGCCCCCGCCGAACGCTGGCTCGTCGACGGAGGCCCCGCCCGCGTCGGCGTCATCGCCTCCGTCACCCGCCCGTTCTGCGCCGCCTGCGACCGCACCCGGCTCACCGCCGACGGCCAGATCCGCAACTGCCTCTTCGCCCGCGAGGAGACCGATCTGCGCGGCGCCCTGCGCTCGGGGGCCCGCGACGCGGACCTGGCCGAGCTGTGGCGCAAGGCCATGTGGGGCAAGAAGGCCGGCTCCGGGCTGGACGACCCCGCCTTCCTCCAGCCGCAGCGGCCCATGTCGGCCATCGGCGGCTGAACGGCCCCCCGTTCAGGGCCGGTTCGCCGCCTCCCACTCCGCCAGCGGCACGACGTCCTTCAGAAAACCGCGCAGCGCAAGGAAGTTGGACAGGTGCTCGCGGTGCTCCTCGCACGCGAGCCAGGTCTTGCGGCGCTCGGGAGTGTGCAGCTTCGGGTTGTTCCACGCCAGCACCCAGACGGCTGCGGCGCGGCAGCCCTTCGCGGAACAGATCACGGCTGCGTCGCCCGCACCGCCCGTACCGGAGGCCGGACCGGGCTTCGGCACGGAGTTCGTATCGCGGTTCGTATCAGGGGAGTTCACACCCCCGACTCTACGCAGCCGCCCCCGCGCACGGCGACGCCGGGCAGCCACGGGGGGAGCCGCCCGGCGTCGGTCAGTCGCTCCGACGGGGGATGCGGAGCGCTTAGGAAGTATGTCACGCGGTGACCGGTCAGCGGCACTGAAACCACATGATTGATCTGAGGTTTTCTTGAGCTTGTCGCTCCGCTCCGCGCCCCGTTGCGCCGGGACGCGCATCGCCCGTGGTCAGCTCACTGATCGCGACGGGGCGCGGAGTCGGACTCCGGGACGGGTTCCGCGCGGTCCTCGCCGTCCCCGGCCCGCGCCTCGGGTGCCTCCTCGGGCCCGCGCGTCAGCACCGGCCGCGTCGCCGCAGGCACGAACGTCCCGGGCAGCGAAGGGGCGTTCTCCCGGCCCGCGTTGGCGATCACCACGGCGATATAGGGCAGCGCGAGCCCCAGCACCAGCGTGCCGACCGCCACAAAGCGCTCGATGTTCCACAGGATCACGGTCAGGATCACCGACAGGGTGCGGACCGTCATCGACACGACGTAACGGCGCTGGCGGCCGCGCACGTCCTCGGCCAGCCCCGCACGGGCCCCGGTGATCCGGAAGACCTCCTGCCCGCCGTGCTTCCGCATCACGTTCCACCACCTGCTCGCCACGCCGACGCCCTCGCTCCGGGACACCCCCAACGGTACGCCGCGCGGAGACCGGGTACGAGACCGGGTCCGCCCCGCGCCTCCGCCCCGACCTGCGACTCTCTGCCGCAGTCGCGGTACGCCCCGCTCCGACGTGCGCCGTAGGGCGAGTGGGCCGACACTGACGGAGCGCGCCATATCGCGCCGTGAGGAGGCGAGCATGAACTGGCTGTGGGCAATCGTCGTCGGGCTCATCCTGGGCGTCATCGCCAGGGCGATCCTCCCCGGCAAACAGCACATCCCGCTCTGGCTGACGATCATCTTCGGCATGATCGGCGGCTCCCTCGGCAACTGGGCGGCGACGGGGCTGGGCGTCAACAACACCAGCGGCGTCGACTGGACCCGCCACGCGCTCCAACTGGTGGGAGCGGTCGTCGTGGTCGGCGTGGGCGACCGCCTGTGGGCGGCGATCCGCGGCCGCCGCAAACAGGCGTGACCCGGCGGCCCGGCGCCCCCGGAACACGATGAAGGGCATGCCCCGCCGCCGGGGGCGAGGGTTCCGGCCGGGCCGGACTGTGTGGGGGTGGCCGGGTTCCACGGATTCGGCGCGGGGCGCCGTGCGGGGTTCCCGTCGGGCCTGTGTCCCGGCTTGCCCGGGTCGGTGACGTCGTGTCCGTCGGTGGAGGCTGAGCGCTGGTCGGCCGGTGTACGGGCTGAAGGTTCCGGCCGGGTGGGCCTGTGCGGGGGGTGGCCGGGATTTCGCGGGCTCGGCGCGGGGCGCCGTGCGGGGCTTCGGCGGGGGTGCGGTCCTGGCCCGCTCGGGCCGGTGACGGTCGTGTCCGCCGGTGGAGGCCGAGCGTCGGCGGGCCGGTGTACGGGCTGAAGGCTCCGGCCGGGTGGGCCTGTGCGGCGTGGCCGGGTTCTCGCGGGCTCGGCGTGTGGGGTCCCTGACGGGCCTGTGCCCGGCCCGCCTGGGCGGCCGTGCCTCCGTGGGCTCAGCGCGCGGCTTCGGCGGGGCGCCGTCCTGGCCCGCTCGGGTCCCGTCGGGGCTCCCGGGCGCGCAGGGCCGGGTACGGGCCGCGGCCCCGCGCCCGTACACCCGTCCGCGTACCCGCCGGCACGGCGAAGGGCGGCCGGAACCGTCGGTTCCGGCCGCCCTTCGTGCGCGGGCCCGCCGCGAGGCGTTACGCCACCGACAGCTGCGCGATCTTGCGGCCCGCCTTGAGGTAGACCCCCGACGGCTCGCCGGGCAGTTTGTCCAGGGTCTCCGCGACGACCTCCGCCAGCGGGCGGATCGCGTCGGCCTCGGGCAGGACCACCGACTCCTGGCCGTCCGCGTGCTCGACGATCAGCCGCAGCCCGTTCTGCTTGGCGACCCGCCGCGCCGCCGAGGCACTCGGCTGGAAGCCCAGCACCTGGCTGAGCACGGCCGTCGCCGGCGCGTCACCGTGCTCGGCGAGCTCGACGACCGGCAGCGTCTCCACGTCCGTGAAGCTCTTCTTCGAGAACTGCGCCACGAACCCGGCCCGCGCCGCCATCGCCGCCTCGACGCCGTACAGCGCCGTGACGACCTCGCCCGCGAGCACCTTCTTGAGGTCCATCGGGTGCAGCGAGCGGTCCGTGACGCGGGAGACGGCCAGGGCGATCTCCGTGTCGGTCCACTCCGTCCACGCCTTGAGGTACGGCTCCATCAGCCGGTCCGGCACCGACATGATCTTGCCGAAGACGTCCTCGGCCGACGCGGTCAGCGCGACGTAGTTGTTCTTGGACTTGGACATCTTCGCGCCCGTGCCGTCCGTGCCCTCGATGAGCGGCATGGTCACGACGAGCTGCGGCTTCTGCCCCTTGAGTTCCATCAGCTTGCGGCCCATCTGCAGATTGAGCAGCTGGTCGGCGCCGCCGAGCTCGACGTCGCAGTCCAGGGCCACGGAGTCCAGGCCCTGGGCGATCGGGTAGAGCATCTCGGTCATGGTCAGGCCGGACCCCGCGGACAGCCGGTTGCGGAAGTCCTCGCGCTGCAGCAGCTGCGAGACCGGTACGTGCGCGAGCAGCGCCAGCAGCTCCGGGAAGGTGTACGGCGCCAGCCACTCGCTGTTCTGCCGGAACCGCACCTTCTCGAAGTCGAAGAACGGCCGCACCTGCTCGCGGTAGGTCGCGAGGTTGCGGGCGATGTCCTCGTCGGTCAGCGGCGGGCGCTCGGCCGTACGGCCCGTCGGGTCGCCGATCTTCGCGGTGAAGTCACCGATGAGCAGGGTCACCTCGTGGCCCATGCGCTGCAGCCGGCTCAGCACGATGATCGGCACCGCGTGCCCGAGGTGCACATCGCTGCCGGTCGGGTCGATGCCCAGCTTGACGGCCAGGCCCTTGCCCTCGGCGCGGCGCCGCTCGATGCGCTCCGCCAGCTTCTCCACGCCCGGCAGCACGTCGACCGTACGTGCCGCGATCAGCTCGGCCTGTTCCTTCGGCGACAGGTCCGTCAGGTCCAGATAGCGCCGCGAGCCCGTCTCGGTGAGCAGCCGCTGAACGGTCTGGTCCGAGGAGAGGTCCTGCTGGAGGAGCTCGCTGGCGCGGGCGACGGATTCGCCGAGGCGTGTCATGACAGTCCTGAGGAGAGAGGGAACAAGGACGGAAAAGGACAGAAGGAAACGGAAGCAGAGGTAGGGGACGATCGGCCGCGACCAGTCTATTCGGACCGGTCGCGGGCCGTACGGGCGCGGGCCGCCCTCACACCCCCTGGCTCACCGAGCTCATGTTGAAGTCCGGCACCCGCAGCGCCGGCATCGCGGCACGGGTGAAGTACTCGCCCCACTCGCGCGGCAGCGTCCGCTCGGTGCGGCCCGCCTCCGTGACCCGGGACAGCAGCGACACCGGCGACTCGTTGAAGCGGAAGTTGTTGACCTCGCCGGTGACCTCCCCGCCCTCCACGAGATAGACACCGTCCCGGGTCAGCCCGGTCAGCAGCAGCGAGGCCGGGTCGACCTCGCGGATGTACCACAGCGAGGTGAGCAGCAGCGCGGGCCCCTCGTGGCCGCTCGCCGCGACCAGCTCCTCCAGCGAGGCGGTGCCGCCCGCGTCCAGGACGAGGTTGTCGGCCATGGGCGCGACCGGCAGCCCGGTCAGCTCCGCACTGTGCCGCGTGGTGATCAGACGCTCCAGCACGCCGCCGCGGATCCACTCCGTCGCGGGCAGCGGCAGCCCGTTGTCGAAGACGGACGCGCTCTCGTCGGAGCTGGTCGCCACCACGAACGGCGCGCACTCCAGGCCCGGCGCCCCCGGGTCGCTGCGCAGCGTCAGCGGCAGCGAGGAGAGCTTCTCCCCGACGCGGGTGCCGCCGCCCGGCCTGGAGAAGACCGTACGGCCCTCCGCCGCGTCACGCGCCGTGGCCGACCACATGGTGTACACGAGCAGGTCCGCCACGGCGGTCGGCGGCAGCAGCGTCTCGTACCGCCCGGCCGGCAGCGCGGTCCTGCGGCGGGCCCACGCCAGCCGCCCGGCCAGCTCCGCGTCCAGGGCCAGCGGGTCGAGGTCGGTGAAGTCGCGGGTGGCGCGGCCGAGCCACGCCGAACGCGGCACGGACGTACCGTGGCCGGGCGCCTTGGCGTTCAACTCCAGTGTCCCGGTGGGCTGGTCGTGCCGCAGCCGCACTCCGGTGGAGGTGCCCACGTACCACGAGACGACCTCGTGCTGGGCGAAGCCGTACAGCCCGCGGCCCTGCGCGCGGGCCGCGGCGAAGGACTCCCCGAGCGCGGGCGCGAAGCCGTCGAAGACCGCCGGGGAGGTCTCGGCGGGCGGCGCCGTGAAGTCCGCCGCCGGCGGCCCCCCGGACACCAGCGGCCGGGCGTCCTCGGCCGGGCCCGCCGCGCGCGCGGCCGCCTCCGCCGCCCGTACCAGCTCCTCGATCTCCCCGGCGGTCACGGCCGAGCGGCTCACGACCCCGGAGGCGGTGCCCTCGGCGCCGTCGACGGTGGCGATCACGGTGACCGTACGGCCGCGCGTGGCGCCGTTGGTCGTCAGCGCGTTGTCCGCCCAGCGCAGATTCGCCGTCGACTCCTCGCCGACGATCACCACACACCCCTCGGCGCGGGAGAGGCCCAGGGCCCGCTCGACGAGCTCGTGCGGCCGGTTGCTGCTGCGAGGGCTCATCGACCCGCCTCCTGCGTGGTGTTGAGAACGTTCACGTGCGAGAACAGCGCCGACGGGCAGCCGTGCGAGACCGCCGCGATCTGCCCCGGCTGCGCCTTGCCGCAGTTGAACGCGCCGCCCAGGACGTACGTCTCCGGGCCGCCGACCGCCGCCATCGAGCCCCAGAAGTCCGTCGTCGTCGCCTGGTAGGCGACGTCCCGCAGCTGCCCGGCGAGTCTGCCGTTCGTGATCCGGAAGAAGCGCTGGCCGGTGAACTGGAAGTTGTAGCGCTGCATGTCGATGGACCACGAGCGGTCGCCGACCACGTAAATCCCGTCCTCCACACGGGAGATGAGCCCCTCCGTCGACGGGCCGTCGGGATCCGGCCGCAGCGAGACGTTCGCCATGCGTTGCACGGGCACATGCGCGGGGGAGTCGGCGAACGCGCAGCCGTTGGAGCGGGTGGCGCCGGTGAGGCGGGCGATGCGGCGGTCGGTCTGGTAGCCGACGAGGACACCGTCCCTGACCAGGTCCCAGGACTGGGCGGCGACGCCCTCGTCGTCGTAGCCGACCGTCGCCAGCCCGTGCTCGGCGGTCCGGTCGCCCGTGACGTTCATCAGCGGGGAACCGTACTTCAGGGAGCCCAGCTTGTCGGGGGTCGCGAACGACGTACCCGCGTAGGCGGCCTCGTAGCCCAGCGCGCGGTCCAGCTCGGTGGCGTGGCCGATCGACTCGTGGATCGTCAGCCACAGGTTCGACGGGTCGATGACCAGGTCGTAGCGGCCGGGGCGGACACTGGGCGCGCGCATCTTCTCCGCCAGCAGCTCCGGCAGTTCCGCCAGCTCGGCGTCCCAGTCCCAGCCGGTGCCGGTCAGATACTCCCAGCCGCGCCCGACCGGCGGGGCCAGCGTGCGCATCGCGTCGAACTCGCCGCTGGCCGGGTCCACCGCCACCGCCGTGAGCGCGGGGTGCACCCGCACCCGCTGCTGCGTGGTCGTCGTGCCCGCCGAGTCCGCGTAGAACTTGTTCTCCTGGACGGTCATCAGCGACGCGTCCGCGTGCGCCACCGACTCCGCCGCCAGCAGCCGCGCGCTCCAGTCGGCGAGCAGCGCGGTCTTCTCCGCGTCCGGCACGTCGAAGGGGTTCACCTCGTACGCGGAGACCCAGGTGCGCTCGGCGTGCACCGGCTCGTCCGCCAGCTCCACCCGCTCCTCCGCGCCGGCGGCCGCGCTCACCTTCGCCGACAGCTTCGCCATCGCGACGGCCTGCCCGGCCACCCGGGCCGCCGCGTCCATCGTCAGCTCCACGCCCGCCGCGAAACCCCAGCTCCCGCCGTGCACCACACGCACCGCGTACCCCAGGTCCGTACTGTCCGAGGAACCCGCGAGCTGCGCGTCGCGCAGCCGCCAGGCGGCGGTGCGCACCCGCTCGAAGCGGAAGTCGGCGTGCTCGGCGCCCAGCGCGCGGGCACGCGCGAGCGCCGCGTCGGCCAGCGGCCGCAGGGGCAGCGCGAGGAATGACGGGTCGATCGAACGGTGCACGAGTCCCTCCCGGTGGTCGTCGCAGAGCATCATGCCGCCCCGCCCGCCGCGGACGCACCCTCATTGATTTCTGTAGGGACCCGACAGGGTCTGTCATGTGCTCCTGTTCGGGGCGGGCTGCACGTCCCGTACGTCGGCCCGATAGTTTTCGTACGGTACAGACGGCCAACGCAGCGAACGCAGCTGTTCACGTGAAGGAAGGGTGGTCCCTTGAGCCGCTCGGTTCTCGTCACCGGAGGAAACCGGGGCATCGGCCTCGCCATCGCCCGCGCCTTCGCCGAGGCGGGCGACAAGGTCGCCATCACCTACCGCTCGGGCGAGCCCCCCGAGGCCCTGAAGGATCTGGGCTGCCTGGCGGTCAAGTGCGACATCACCGACCCCGAGCAGGTCGAGCAGGCGTACAAGGAGATCGAGGAGAAGCAGGGCGCGGTCGAGGTGCTGGTGGCCAACGCCGGCGTCACCCGTGACCAGCTGCTGCTGCGCATGTCCGAGGAGGACTTCACCTCGGTCCTGGAGACCAACCTCACGGGCACCTTCCGGGTCGTCAAGCGCGCCTCGAAGGGCATGCTGCGCGCCCGTAAGGGCCGCGTCGTGCTGATCTCCTCCGTCGTGGGCCTGATGGGCTCGGCGGGCCAGGCCAACTACGCCGCCTCCAAGGCCGGTCTGGTCGGTTTCGCCCGCTCGCTCGCCCGCGAACTCGGCTCCCGCAACATCACCGTCAACGTGGTCGCGCCCGGCTTCGTCGACACCGACATGACGCGGGTGCTCAGCGACGAGCAGCGCGAGAACATCGTCAAGCAGGTGCCGCTCGCGCGCTACGCGCAGCCGGAGGAGATCGCCGCCTCGGTGCGCTTCCTCGCCTCCGACGACGCCGCATACATCACTGGAGCCGTCGTTCCCGTCGACGGCGGATTGGGCATGGGTCACTGAACGTCATGAGTGGAATCCTCGCAGGCAAGCGCGTCCTGGTCACCGGCGTCCTCACCGAGGCGTCGATCGCCTTCCAGGCCGCGAAGGTCGCCCAGAACGAGGGCGCCGAGGTCGTCCTGACCGGCTTCGGACGGCTGTCGCTGGTCGAGCGCATCGCCAAGCGGCTGCCCAAGGAAGCGCCGGTCATCGAGCTGGACGTCACCAACCAGGAGCACCTGGACGGGCTCGCGGACAAGGTGCGCGAGGTGCAGGGCGAGGACGCCCGGCTCGACGGCGTCGTGCACTCCATCGCGTTCGGCCCGCAGGGCGCCTTCAACTTCCTGGAGGCGGGCTGGGAGGACGTCTCCACGGCCGTCCATGTCTCGGCTTACTCCTACAAGTCGCTTGCCACGGCGCTGCTCCCGCTGATGGGGGAGGGCTCCTCCATCGTGGGTCTGACCTTCGACGCGCAGTTCGCCTGGCCGAAGTACGACTGGATGGGCGTGGCCAAGGCGGCCCTGGAGAACACCAACCGCTACCTGGCCCGCGACCTCGGCCCCAAGGGCATCCGCTGCAACCTCGTCTCGGCCGGGCCGATCAAGTCCATGGCCGCGAAGTCCATCCCGGGCTTCGAGGAGCTCGCGGACGTGTGGAACCACCGCGCCCCGATCGGCTGGGACCTGGCCGACCCGGAGCCGGCCGGCCGCGGTGTCGTCGGCCTGCTCTCGGACTTCTTCCCGCGCACCACGGGCGAGATCGTCCACGTGGACGGCGGCGTCCACATGATGGGTGCCTGACCGGCCGACTCGACGGGCCCGTGCGGCCGTTCCTCCGAGGAACGGCCGCACGGGCCCGTCGTCTTCCCGCGCTTCCCCCGTGTTAGCCGGCTAGCCGCGGCAGGCCGAGGTGTACGAGCCCGCCTCCACCGCCGCGGTCTCCTCGTCGCCCTCCTGGATCGCCGTCACCAGCCGCTCGTGGTCCACATGCGCCTCCGGGCGCAGCCCCTCGTCGACATGCGCGCGCAGACCCGCGCGCAGCACCCCGCCCAGGTCCGCGTAGACCGCGGCCAGCACCTCGTTGTGCGCCGCCGAGACCACCGCCGCGTGCAGCGTCGCGTCCGCCTCGACGAAGCGCTCCGCGTCCCCCGAGCGCCAGGCCAGCTCACGGCGCTCCAGCAGCGCCGCCAGCCGCACCAGGTCCTGCTCGGTGCGCCGGCGGGCCGCCAGCCGGGCCGCCCTCACCTCCAGCGCGCCGCGCAGCTCCGCGACATCGAGCGGGTCGGAATCGGCGAAGCGGCGGTGCATCACTCCGGCCAGCTCGCTCGTCGCGACGACATAGGTGCCCGAGCCCTGGCGGATGTCCAGGAGCCCGTTGTGCGCCAGGGCGCGCACGGCCTCGCGCACCGTGTTGCGGGCCACCCCGAGCTGTTCGACCAGCTCGGGCTCGGTGGGAATGCGCGAACCGACCGGCCACTCGCCGGACACGATCTGCTTCCGCAGCTCCGCGATCACCTGGTCGACGAGCCGGGAGCGCCGGGGGGACGTCAGGGGCATCAGTGACCTCCATTCATCCCATGATTCTATGATGCCTGCATGGACCGCACGGCAGACGAAGACCTCAAAGCCGGCCACCGCGCCGCACCGTCCCCCGCCGCCGCACCCGAGGCGGCCCCGCCGACCGCGCCCCCCGCCGACGGCCCGCAGCGCCTGTTACTGCTCGTGGGCCTGGTCGTCGCCGCGCTCAACCTGCGCCCGGCCGTCACCAGCCTCGGCTCCCTGCTCAAGGAGGTCCGCGCGGACCTGGGCATGAGCGGCACCGTCGCCGGACTGCTGACCGCCGTGCCCTCCCTGTGCTTCGCCCTCTTCGGCCTCGCCGCACCCAGACTGGCCCGCAGGTACGGGCCGGCCGGCGTCGTCTGCGGCGGCATGGCCGCGATAGCCGTCGGCCTCTCCCTGCGGCCGTTCCTCGGCGGCGTGCCCGGCTTCCTCGCTCTGAGCGCCCTCGCCCTGGCCGGCATCGCGATCGGCAACGTCCTGATGCCCGTGGTCGTCAAGCGCTGGTTCCCCGACCGGGTCGGCCCGGTGACCGGCCTGTACTCCATGGGCGTCTCCGGCGGCGCGGCCATCGCCCCGGCCACCGCCGTCCCCCTCGCCGAGGCACTGGGCGACAGCTGGCGCGCCGGGCTCGCCGCGTGGGCCGTGCTCGCCGCCGTGGCGGCCCTGCTGTGGGTCGTCATCACCGTCCGCTCCCGTACGGGCGGTACCGCCGCCCCCGCCCCGGGACAGGCCCCCCAGGCTCCGCGCACCAGCATCACCCGCAGCCCCACCGCCTGGGCCCTCGGCATCTTCTTCGGCGTCCAGGCCACCCAGGCGTACATCGCCATGGGCTGGATGCCCGCGATCTTCCGGGACGCCGGGGTGTCCGCCTCCACCGCCGGGGTGCTGCTCACGGTGACGATGGTGATGGGCGTGCCGTTCTCCTTCGTCCTGCCGCGCCTGGCCGCCCGGATGTCGCAGCAGGGTGGCCTGGCCGTCGCGCTGGCGGCCTGCGGGCTCGTCGGATACGCGGGGCTGTGGCTGGCCCCGGCGGGCGGCGCGTGGGTGTGGGCCGTGCTGCTCGGCGCCTCCAACAGCTCCTTCCCGCTGGCCCTGACCATGATCGGGATGCGGGCGGGCACGGGCGCGGGCGTGGTGCGGCTGTCCGCGTTCGTGCAGAGCGTCGGCTATCTCGTCTCCATCCCCGGCCCGCTGCTCGTGGGATGGCTCAACGAGACCACCGGCGGCTGGAACGCGCCGCTCGCGCTGATGGCCGCGCTGATGGTGCCTCAGATCATCGCGGGCGTGCTGGCCGGGCGGAACCGCACGGTCGAGGACGAGCTGTGAGTCGGGGGCAGGCTGTGAGTCGGGGACGAGCTGTGAGGAGCCCGGCGGGGACACCCCCGCAAGGGGCCCGGAGCCGGGGTGGGACACTGGGCGCATGCCCGTGCTCGAACCGAATCCCCAGAACGGCCAGAAGACCCTGGTCACCATTCTCGGCGTGATGCTCGCGATCACCGTCGTCATCGCCGTGATCGCCACGCTCGCCTCGCCCTGATCCCGGACGGCGGTCCCCCGGGGGGTGGGGTCTTCCCCAGTGATCCCCTAGGGGGTGGCCGTCAGGGGTAAGTGGGTGGTTCACCGGATGGCCGGGGGACGCGTGGCTCCGTAACGTCGAAGTGCACCGCGGGACGGCGGTGCGCCGACCCCTTCCCGGAGCCTCGGAGGCGATCCCATGTCCGCCGGCACGCAGTACCCGACGCACGGCACCGCGCAGCGCCGCCTGTCGTGGTGGGCCCTGCTGATCCCCGGCGCTGTCTTCGCGGTGCTGCTGGCCCTGACGGTCTTTCCCGGCCCGGCCTCCGCGGCCGCCTCCGGCCCGGCCCCCGGGGCGGGAGTCTCGCTCTCCGGGATCGTCGGGGCGGTCGCCCACGCGCTGCGGGCCATAGCCCCCTGAGGGCGCGGCCGGGCGGGCGATCCGGCCCGGCCGCCTCCCGCAGGCTCCCCTCCCCGGGGCCCGGAGTGCCCGCTCCGCGGCAGCCGGTGCCCGTGCTCCCCGCCCTGTCAACACCCCGCGACCGAGGGCCTGTTTCATGCGAAGCTGGAAAACATGAGCGTCGATACACCTCGCAGGATCGTCCTTCTCCGTCACGCCAAGGCCGAGTGGTCCGAGGAGTCCGACCACGAGCGCCCGCTCGCCGAGCGCGGCCGCAAGGACGCCCCCGTCGCCGGCCGCTGGCTCGCCGGCTCCGGCATCATCCCCGACCTCACTCTCTGCTCGACCGCGGCCCGCACCCGCGAGACCTGGAAGCTCGTCGCCCACGAACTGCCCGACAGGCCGCGCACGATCTATGAGGACCGGCTGTACGAAGCGTCTCTCGGCGAGCTCATCGCCCTGCTCAACACGGTCTCCGACGAGGTGGCCGACCTGCTGCTCGTCGGCCACAACCCCGGGATGCACGCACTGGCCGACGCCCTGGCCGGGGAGGCCGAGGGCGATCTCCTGCCGCGGATGAACCGTTCCGGCTTCCCCACCAGCGCGATGGCGGTGCTCACCTTCACCGGCTCCTGGAAGTCCGTCGAGCACGGAGTGGCCCGGCTGGTCGCCTACTGGTCCCCGCGGGGCTGACCGCGGGCCGGCCGGGTGTCGACCCGGCCAGGCCGACTGAGGGGCCCCGTGGGCCCGTTGACGTCGCCGGAGCCGCGTCCGCCGGGCGGTTCGCGCCGACTGCGAGCGCTGCCGGACCCGGGCGGCCGGGCGGGGGCCGACCGGACGCTGCGGGGCCCTGGCGCGGAGCGCGCTCGGGGGCGAGCCGCCGATCGTGTGCCCGGTGCTGCGTCGTGCCTGAGCGCGGGTCGGCCGGCACCGCAAGGCTCTGGCGCGGAGCGCGGCCGCGTGCCCGGGGCCGGGGCGCGCCCCGGCGCGGGGGAGGGCGGCAGCAGCGGGGCCGTCGGCGCCGGCCGCCGCCCCGGGGCGGGGCGCAGCACGGGGGCTCGCCCCCGGGGCACGGCCAGGCCGTGCCCCGGGCGCGCTCACTCGTGCGTGTTGGCGGCCTCGACCTCTTCGCGCGTGACGCCCAGCAGATACAGCACCGTGTCCAGGAACGGCACGTTCACCGCCGTGTGCGCGGCCTGCCGCACCACGGGCTTGGCGTTGAAGGCCACCCCCAGGCCCGCCGCGTTGAGCATGTCCAGGTCGTTCGCGCCGTCGCCCACGGCCACCGTCTGCGCCAGGGGCACCCCGGCCTCGGCGGCGAAGCGGCGCAGCAGCCGGGCCTTGCCCGCGCGGTCCACGATCTCCCCGGTGACCCGGCCGGTGAGCCTGCCGTCCACCACCTCCAGGGTGTTGGCGGAGGCGAAGTCCAGCCCCAGCCGCTCCCGCAGATCGTCCGTGACCTGGGTGAAGCCGCCGGAGACCACGCCCACCTGGTAGCCGAGCCGCTTCAGGGTGCGGATCAGGGTCCGGGCGCCCGGAGTGAGCCGCACCTCCGCCCGTACCTTGTCCACGACCGACTCGTCCAGGCCCGCCAGCAGCGCCACGCGCGCGTGCAGCGACTCCTCGAAGTCCAGCTCGCCGCGCATCGCCCGCGCGGTGATCTCCGCGACCTCGGCCTCGCAGCCCGCGTGGGCCGCGAACAGTTCGATGACCTCGTCCTGGATGAGGGTGGAGTCCACGTCCATGACGACCAGCCGCTGGGCACGCCGCTGCAGCCCGGCCGCCACCACCGCGACATCCACCCCGCGCGCTGCCGCCTCCATCGCCAGCGCGGTGCGCAGCGCCTCGGTCTCGGCGCCCGAGACCGCGAACTCCACGGCGGTGACGGGGTACTTGGCGAGCCGGAAGATACGGTCGATATTGCCGCCGGTGCCGGTGATCCGGGCCGCGATGGCCGCCGTCGACTCGGCGGTGAGCGGATGGCCGAGCACGGTCACGTGCGAACGCCCCTCGCCACGGGGCCTGTTGTCGCCCCGGCCCGAGATGATCTCGGCCTGCAGACGCAGCGAGTCGGCCCAACTGTGCACCGTGGACCGCAGTTCGCCCTCCGTCGCACCGTTCCCGGCGGGCGCGGTGATCAGCGCGCACAGGGTGATGCGGCCCCGGGTGACGACCTGCTCGATGTCGATCACGTCGACCGCGAAGGCGGCGAGTGTGTCGAAGAGGCCGGCGGTGATGCCCGGCCGGTCCTTCCCGTAGATCTTGACGAGGAGAGTGGGATCGTCGTCGCCCGCGACAGTGGTGGCAGGCGGGATCTGGGATGCGCTCATGGTCTTCTAACCGTATCGGGCGCCACGATCGAACCGTACAGGTGTCCCGCCGACCGGTCGGCGAAGAACTGGTGACGGCTTGCCCACGGAACGTTGACGTGCGGGTTTTCTGCGGGCGCGGAGACAGTGCCGCCCCTGCCCCGTGGCCCTAGCCGTGCCCCTGCGGCGGCGGAGGCAGCGGCCGCCCCGGCCGCGTCGGAGCACCGAGGGACGGCCGCCGGTACGGGTCCGGCGGCTGTCCCGGCTCTGTGGCGTGCGGAGTGCGGCAGGGATTCGGGCCTCCGTACGGCACGGGGCCCGCAGAAGAAGGGGCCCCGGGGCCCGCCGGAGACGGGTCCGGGCGTCCGTACGGCGAGTGGCGCCCATCGGCCGCGCCGGGGTTCACCGGGGGAGGGCCCGCAGGTCCTGCCGGGTTCCGCGTACCGGCGGTCCGGTCGCCTTCCGGTGGTTGCGGGACGCGGTATGGGTCCGGCTCCCCGTATGCCGGGCGGCGCCCACCCGCCGCTCCAGGGTTCGCCGGGGGAGCCCCCGCAGGTCCTGCCGGGTTCCGCGTACCGGCGGTCCGGTCGCCTTCCGGTGGTTGCGGGGTGCGGTAGGGGTTCGGCCCCCCGTACGGTGAGTGGCGCCCGCCCGCCGCTCCGGGGTTCGCCGGCGGAGCCCCCACGCCAGGGGGCCAGGCACGCTCCGGCACCGTCCGTCCGCCCCCGCCCCCGGCCGTCGCCGACGGTCCCGCGCCCCCCGGCCCGTACGCGAGCGCCCCGCGCCCCGCCGCCCCCGCCGCGCAGGCCAGCAGGCCGCCGAGGAGTCCGGCCGCCGCCCCCCACGCCGCGCCCAGGACCACCGCCATCGCCGTGTCGCCCCGCAGCTCCAGCCCCGCCCCGAAGGCGTCCACGCCCAGCACCGACAGGCTCGCGTCCGCCTTCACCCGGGTCAGCAGCACCAGCAGCGGCATCGCCACCGCGCCGGTCACCCCCAGCCACAGCGCGCAGCGGGCCGCGAAGGCGAGCGCCCCGGGGCCCGTCCGTGGCGTACGGACCGCCGTGAGCACCCCGGCCGTCAGCATCATCGCCACGCACGCCACCGTCAGCAGCCACACCCCCGCGTCGAGCCCCGCCAGCCGGCCGACCGTGAGCGACTCCTCCGCCCGCCCGCCGAGCAACTCGTCGACGGGGGAGGGGAGTACGTGCACCAGGCCGCCGCTCGCCGTGGCGTGCCAGGAGACGAACAGCCCCAACGGCACCCCGAGCCACACCCCGTTCGGCGCCCCCAGCAGCGCGGCGCCCGCCACCCGCCCCGGGTGGTCGTCGCCCGCCGCCGCGTACAGCGCCGCCGCCAGCCCCGCGCCGACCGCGAGCACCAGCACCGACCGCAGTGCCGAGGCGGCCGGCCGCAGCCCCCGGTGCAGGGGCTCCCAGCCGCGCGGCAGCGGCGCCCGGCGGGCCGTCAGCAGCACGATCAGCAGCACGACGAGCACCCATACCGCGCCGTGCAGCAGTGAGGGGCCGGTGCGCACGGTGAAACCGACCTCGGCCTTGGCGCGGGCGAGCCCCGCGAGCCGGTCGGGCAGTTCGCCGCCGAGGTCACCGAGGTCGCCGAGCCCGGGCAGCCCCTGCCGTGACGCACCGGAGCCCCCGAGCCCGAGGCCGTCGAAGGTGATCGTGTCCGAGCCCGCCCAGGCCAGTCCGGCGACGAGCAGCAGGAAGAGAACGGCCACCGTGCCCGCCCGCGCGGCCAGTTCGCGGGCGGCCAGCACCGGCCCCGCCCTCCGCAGCGACCGCGCGAAGATGCCGCCCAGTAACAGAGCCCCCACCAGACTCACACCGAGTGGCGTGATTTCGACGGTGCTGTGCGCCCCGGCGCCCGTCAGACCGAATGCTTCGACAGCCCCTGAAGGAGTGAGTGAACCGCCCACGGCGAGGACGACGACCGCCGCCGTCATCGGTCCGAGCGAGCCCGCGGCATCCGCCCCCAGCAGGTGCAGACCGAGCGCCGCGACCCCGGTCATGGCGATAAAAGCCCAGCTCACAGCGGATATCGAGGAGAGCAGCAGCTCGCTGCCCCGCCCTGTCCGGCCCCGCCCGGCGCTGTCCATCACGGACCCCCGTCCCCCGCCCGCTTGCCCGGATGCTGATGATCCGTGCGTATCCGTGGTGGTACCTACTCTCAGGGCGCTTTTCTCCGCAGTCAACGGCGCCCGGCGCGGAGTGCGCGAGTCCCCGACTTCCCGTTCCGTGACTGTGCCTGAAATAGTGCCTCCCGATGTTCGCCATCCCTGGACTCCCTGTGCAGACAGGGCGCTCGTCGGGGGACAAGTAGTGGGGCATGGAGTGCCTGAACTCGTACTGGAATTGAATGGACAGACCTGGACGCTCGATCCGTCCAGGTCGTACACCCTCGGCCGGGACCCGCAGGGCGACCTGGTGCTGCAGGACGCCCGCGTCTCGTGGCGGCACGCCACCCTCCGCTGGAGCGGCCGCAGTTGGGTCCTGAAGGACCAGGGCAGTACCAACGGCACCTACGCGGAGGGCCGGCGGATCCACGAGCTGGAGCTCGGCCCCGGTGCGGCCGTGCACCTGGGCAACGCCGCCGACGGCCCGCGGCTGAGTGTCCGTGCCGCGACCCCGGCGGGCGTGGCCGCCCCGGGCGCGGAGGCTCATGCAGCGCAGGCCCACCACGCGGCCACCACCGCGCCGCAGCAGCATCCGCACCAGCCCCCGGCGCACCACCAGCCGCAGGCAGAGCCCGGCCCCGGCTGGTCACCCCAGCCCCAATCCCAGTCCCAGGATCAGCCCCAGGCCCAACCGCAGTCCCAGGGCCGGCCGCAGCAGGCTCCGTACCCGCAGCCGTCCCCCGACGCCTGGCAGTCAGGGCAGCAACAGCCCTGCGTCCCACCGCAGTCGGCGGGACCGGACGCCGCGCACGGCGCCGCCGCCCCCGTCTACGGCGACCGCAGCCCGACCACCTTCCACCAGGTGGCGGTCGGCCGGGTCATGCGCATCGGCCGCGCGCTGGAGAACGAGCTCGTCGTCTCCGACCTCCAGGTCTCCCGGCACCACGCCGAGTTCCGGGCCACCGCCGACGGCCGCTTCGAGATCGTCGACCTCGGCAGCCACAACGGCACCTACGTCAACGGCCAGCCCGTCAGCCGCCAGATCATCGGCACCGACGACATCGTCGGCGTCGGCCACTCCACCTTCCGCCTCGTCGGCGACCGGCTGGAGGAGTTCGTCGACACCGGCGCCGTGTCCTTCTCGGCCCGCCGGCTGACCGTCACGGTCGAGGGCGGCAAGCAGATCCTCAAGGACGTCTCCTTCGGCGTCCCCGAGAAGTCGCTCGTCGCGGTCATCGGCCCGTCCGGCTCCGGCAAGTCCACCCTGCTCAAGGCGCTCACCGGCTACCGCCCCGCCGACGAGGGCGACGTCCTCTACGACAGCCGCAACCTCTACAAGCAGTTCGCCGAGCTGCGCCAGCGCATCGGTCTGGTCCCGCAGGACGACATCCTGCACAAGGAGCTCACCGTCAGAAAGGCGCTGCGCTACGCGGCCAAGCTGCGCTTCCCCGGCGACACCGCGGCCGCCGAGCGCGAGGCCCGGATAGCCGAGGTGCTCGGGGAGCTCAAGCTCGACATCCACGCCGACAAGAAGGTCACCGCGCTCTCCGGCGGCCAGCGCAAGCGCGTCTCCGTCGCCCTGGAGCTGCTGACCAAGCCCTCGCTGATCTTCCTGGACGAGCCCACCTCCGGCCTGGACCCGGGCATGGACCGCGACGTCATGCAGCTGCTGCGCGGCCTCGCCGACGACGGCCGCACGGTGCTCGTGGTCACCCACTCCGTCGCCGAACTCGCCCTGTGCGACAAGCTGTTGGTGATGGCCCCCGGCGGTTCGGTCGCCTACTTCGGCCCGCCCGAGGAGGCCCTGAACTTCTTCGGCTACGACAGCTGGGCCGATGTCTTCTCGGCCTTCGAGAACTACCGCGACTACGACTGGTCCGGCCGCTGGCGCGGCTCGCAGCACTACCAGATGTACGCGGCGGACATCGACGCCGTCGCCCCGCAGTCCGCCGCCGCGCAGCGGTCCACCGTGCGCCCGCCCAAGCCGCAGAGCTGGGGCTCCCAGCTGTGGACGCTCATGCGGCGCTATGTGTCGGTCATCGCCTCCGACCGCGGCTTCATGGGCCTGATGCTGGCCCTGCCGGCCGTCATCGGCGGGGTGAGCGCCGTCATCCCGGCCGACTACGGCCTCGGCGTCCCCGCGAAGGGCCACTTCAACCAGGACGCCGGCGTGATCACGCTGATCCTCGCGGTCGGCATGTGCTTCGCCGGTGCCGCGGGCTCCGTCCGTGAGCTGATCAAGGAACGGGTCATCTACGAGCGGGAACGCGCTGTCGGCCTGTCCCGCTCGGCGTATCTGATGTCCAAGGTCGTGGTCCTGGGCGTGATCGCCGCGGTGCAGGCCGCCCTGATGTGCGGCATCGGCTTCTCGGTCCGTACGCTGCCCGAGCAGGGCCTGGTCCTGAAGTCCCTGCCCGCCGTCGAGATGTGCCTGGTGGTCACCACGCTCGGCATCACGTGCATGATGATCGGCCTCGTCATCTCCTCCCTGGTGAAGACCACGGAGAAGACCATGCCGCTGCTGGTGATGTTCGCGATCGTCCAGATCGTCTTCACCGGCATCCTGTTCAAGGTCTACGACGCGCCCGGCGTCGAGCAGGTCGCCTGGCTGATGCCCGCCCGCTGGGCGCTCGCGGGCCTCGGCACCACGCTGGACCTCTCGCACATCATGGCGCCGATGGACAAGAACAACAGGGACAACCTCGACCCGCTCTGGACGCACAGCGCGGGCCAGTGGGCCGTCGACGTGGGCGTCCTCGCCGCCCTCGGCATCCTCTGCGGATTCGCAGTCGCGCGTTTGCTGCGGCGGCACGAGCCGGAGGTCATGCGCAAGTAGCCGCGTGCGGTGCGACGAAGGGCGGCCGCCCCGGGATGTCCGGGGCGGCCGCCCTTCGTCGTGCGTGAACGGACGGACCGGCTCAGTAGGCCGAGTTCACGTTGTCCATGGAGCCGTAGACCTTGGCCGCGTAGTTGCAGGCCGCGGTGATGTTGGCGACCGGGTCGTAGATGTCCCAGGAGGTGCCCTCGACGTGGTACGCCTTGAAGGTCGGGTCGATCACCTGGAGCAGGCCCTTGGACGGGATGCCCTTGGCGGCGTTGGAGTCCCACAGGTTGATGGCCTGCGGGTTGCCGGTGGACTCGCGCATGATGTTGCGGTAGATGCCGTTGTACGAGCCGGGGATGCCCTTGGCCTGCATGACGTCCAGGGCCTCGCGGATCCAGCCGTCCAGGTTGTTCGCGTAGACCTTCTTCGCCGGGGCGGCGGGCGCGGCCTGCAGCGGGGCGCGCTCCTCGGAGCGGCTCGCGGCCTCCTTCTCGGCGCGCTCCTTGTCGGCCTTCGCCTTGGCGGCGGCCTCGTCCTCGGCCTTCTTCTTCGCCTCGGCCTCGGCCTTCGCCTGCCGGGCGGCGTTGTCCGCCTGCTGGTTGAGGTGGTCCTGCTGCTCCAGCGTGCCGAAGTCGGCGGTGTTCCAGGCGACCGGCTTGACGGAGACGGCCCGGGTCTTGTCCTCCGCGCCCGCGGGGACCACGGCGAACGCCACGGTCGCGACGCCCGCGGCGGCGATGCCGGCGGCGGAGAACATGTGGACCTTGGACAGCCGACGACTGCCGGAGATGGTGGAGCGCATGACTGAGCTGAACCTCTTCCAATCGCTTGACGTCGCAGTGGCCCAGGAGGCGCAAAAAAGCGCCACCCCTCGATCGGCGGCGCCCTGCGACGGGGGAAATTCTTAGCGGCCGCAAAATCCCGAAGCAAAGCCGCGACGTACTACCCGGCTTCGTTGCGGGGCCCCGGGGGAGAGGCCGCGAGAGGGAGAGGACACGCTCTCAGCGTGTGTTTATCGCCGCCTTATGCGTCCACTAGGCGGCTTCGTACGTGATCTGGGTCCTATGCCCGGGCTCACACCGGGCACCCGCCCGGGTCGCCCGCTGTGAGCCCTTCCGTACGGACCGTGTGTGATCGTCGAGCACCGGCGGCGCCCGCCGGGGCGCGCGGCTCAGACCTCGACGAGCACCTGCTGGAGACTCTTGCGCACCAGGTCCGGGACCTGGCAGTCCGGCGCCGGATAGCCCACGGGGATCACCGCGAAGGCCTTCTCGTTCTCCGGCCGCCCCAGCACCTCGGCGAGGAACCGCATCGGGCTCGGCGTGTGCACGAGCGCCGCGAGCCCCGACAGATGCAGGGCGGACAGCAGCATCCCCACCGCGATGCCGACCGACTCGTCCACGTAGTAGTGCTTGCGCCTCGCCCCGTCCGGCCCCAGCCAGTACCGCTGCTGGAAGACCACGATCAGCGCGGGCGCGTCCGTCAGATGCGGCTTGACCTCGTCCGTGCCCAGCGGCCGCAGCGCCGCCAGCCACTCCTCGCCCAGCCGCCCGGCGTACGAGATCCGCTCCTCTTCCTCCGCCGCCCGCCGGATCCTCCGGCGCACCTCGGGGTCCTTGACCAGGACGAAGGTCCACGGCTGCTGATGCGCCCCGGACGGCGCGGTCGCCGCGCACGCGATCGCGTCCCGCACCACCTGCTCGGGCACCGGATCGGTCGAGAACTGGCGTACGGTCCGGCGCCGGTCCATGCGCTCGCGCAGCTCGGCGGCGCGCGCGAGGGACTCGGCGGCGGGCATCCGCCCGGGCCGGTAGGGCACCGGGCGGTAGGGGTCGCCGTAGGTCGGGGTCCACTGCGTCGTTGATGTGGGCATGTTCAGAGTCTGGTGCCCGTCCGGGCGCCGCGGGAGCCGTACGCGCGGATTCGCGCCCGGACCCCGTCCCCCGCCCCGTGAGCGTCCGGGCCCTTGGACCTAGGCCCCCGGCCCCAGCGCCCTGCCACCGACGGGCCGATACACCCCCGTACGCGCCTCGGTACCGTGAGCCCCATGACCCATGGCCCGCGCTCCGGACTGACAGCCGTGAGCACCGCACTCCTCGCCATGAGCAGACATCTGCAGGTGCACGACGTCCTCAAGACCATCGTCGTCTCCGCGCGGGAGCTGCTCGACGCCCAGTACGCCGCGCTCGGCGTCCCTGACGACCACGGCGGCTTCGCCCAGTTCGTCGTCGACGGCGTGAGCGACGACGAGTGGAAGGCCATCGGTCCGCTGCCCCGTCAGCACGGCATCCTCGCCGCGATGCTCCAGCACGGCACCCCGACCCGCCTCGCCGACGTCCGCAAGGACCCCCGCTTCCGCGGCTGGCCCGCCACCCACCCCGACATGTCCGACTTCATCGGCGTGCCGGTGGCCGACGGCGAGGAGATCCTCGCCGCCCTGTTCCTCGCCAACAAGCAGCGGCACGGGCAGCCCTGCGGCCCGGGCACCGACGGCTGCTCCTTCACCACCGAGGACGAGGAACTCCTGCGCGTCCTCGCCCAGCACGCCGCCATCGCCCTGACCAACGCCCGCCTCTACGAGCGCGGCCGCGAGCTGACCATCGTCGAGGAACGCGCCCGCCTCGCCCACGAGCTGCACGACGCCGTCGCCCAGAAGCTGTTCTCCCTGCGGCTGACCGCACAGGCCGCGACCGCCCTCGTCGACCGTGACCCGGCGCGCGCCAAGGGCGAGCTGCAGGAGGTGAACCGGCTCGCCGCCGAGGCCGCCGACGAACTGCGCGCCGCCGTCGTCGAACTGCGCCCGGCCGGGCTCGACGAGGACGGGCTGGTGGCGACCCTGCGCACCCAGGTGCAGGTACTCGACCGCGCCCACGCCGCGCACGTCACCTTCGCCTCCCGCGGGGTACGGGCGCTGCCCTCCGCCCAGGAGGAGGCGCTGCTGCGGGTCGCCCAGGAGGCCCTCCACAACGCCCTGCGCCACTCCGGCGCCGAGCACGTGGAGGTCACCCTCACCCGGCGCGGCCCGGGCGCCGCGCTGTGCGTGAGCGACGACGGCTGCGGCTTCGAGCCCGCCGCCGTCCGCCGGGCGGGCCGCCACCTGGGCCTGGTGTCGATGCGCGACCGCGCGAGCGGCGTGGGCGGCCGGCTGAGCGTTGTGTCGGAGCCCGGGAAGGGCACCGCGATCAAGATGGAGGTGCCCGGTGGCTGAAGACGTGATCAAGGTACTGCTGGTCGACGACCACCAGGTCGTCCGCCGCGGCCTGCGCACCTTCCTGGAGGTGCAGGACGACATCGAGGTCGTGGGGGAGGCCGCCGACGGTGACGAGGGCGTGGCCGCCGCCGAGGAACTGCGCCCGGACGTCGTCCTGATGGACGTCAAGATGCCGGGCACCGACGGCATCGAGGCACTGCGCAGGCTGCGCGAGCGCGACAACCCCGCCCGGGTGCTGATCGTCACCAGCTTCACCGAGCAGCGCACCGTGATCCCCGCCCTGCGCGCGGGCGCGGCCGGTTACGTCTACAAGGACGTCGACCCCGACGCCCTGGCCGGTGCCATCCGCTCCGTGCACGCCGGGCACGTCCTGCTCCAGCCCGAGGTGGCCGGCGCGCTGCTCTCCCAGGAGGAGGCCGGCGGCGGCCAGGGCCGCGGCAACGCGCTCACCGACCGGGAGCGCGAGGTCCTCGCCCTGATCGCGGACGGCCGCTCCAACCGTGAGATCGCCCGCGCTCTCGTGCTGTCGGAGAAGACCGTCAAGACCCACGTCTCCAACATCCTGATGAAGCTCGACCTCGCCGACCGCACCCAGGCGGCCCTGTGGGCCGTACGGCATGGGATCGGGGACTGAACGCGCGAGGGTGCGGGCAGCCTTCCGGCACGTATGTGCCCGCCGTGCCGGAAGTCGTTCTTCCGATGAGAGATTCATACGGTCGTGTGGTGGTCGATCCGCCCCCGCAACTCCGCTTCCGGCGGCCCGTTCTCCATGGCGTACCCCGCGGCGCCTGGCCGTGGCGAACGTGCTTGAGGAAGGCATAAGAAGAGTGAAGAACATCAAGAAGGCCGCTGTCCTGACGATCGCTGCCAGCGGCCTCGCCCTCGCCGGTGCCGGAATCGCGTCCGCGTCCGGGAACGGCGGGGATGGTGCTCAGGGCAAGGCGGAGGGCAACCCCGGCGTTGTCTCGGGCAATGTTGTCCAGGTGCCCGTCGATGTCGACACCAACCTGTGCGGCAACACCATCACCATCGTCGGCGCCATGAACCCGGCCATGGGCAACCTCTGCGTGAACGAGTAAGCAGCGACACCTGCTCCGCCCGGCCGCGGGGGCTGCCCGGCCGGGCGGGCGAGGGCGATCAATCGTCCGAACGAGGGCAAACACCGCCGATGGCCGTGCCATCGGCGGTGCGCTGGCGTTCATCAGTACGCGGCCCCGCGGCTGGGGCCCGTCAAGGACATCAGCAGAAGGAAGACCTCATGAACAGAGCCAAGAAGGCGGCCCTCGTCCTGGCGGCGACGGGCCTCGCCGTCAGTGCCTCGGTCGGTGTTGCGTCCGCTCACGACGAGGATCACGGCCGACGCCATGGCGGGGCCGACGCCGAAGGTGTCGCGAAGGGGTCGCCCGGTATCCTGACCGGCGATGTCATCCAGATTCCGATCGAGCTCCCGATCAACCTGTGCGGCAACACGATCGACATCATCGGTCTGCTGAACCCGACGTTCGGCAACACCTGCGTCAACGCGGACTGAGCCCACGTCAGGAAGGCCCCCCGGACCGGAAGTCCGGGGGGCCTTCGCGTGCCGAGCCGCCTTATGGTCCGCCAAGCCGCTCGACGAGGAGCCCACTTGGGCACGGCGCAAGCCCAAGTGCCCGGAAAGCACGGAACTTTCAGGGGCGTCGCCGCTCGCGCTCCTCCACCATCGCGTTGTACGCGGCGACTTCGGCCCGGCGTGCCGTGCGCTCCACCGGGCGCAGCGCCTCCGCCCGGGCCGCTATCTGCGAGGCGCTCACCGCCGCCCCGTGCTCGCGGCCGCCGCCGTCCCCCGGCCGGTGGGCGATGGCGACGAGCGCCCCCACCCGCTGGGCCAGCTCCAGGACCCGCGCCGCCCGCGGCGGATAGCCGGGAGCGAGCAGCTCGCGGCCGCGCTCCGCGCGCGCCCGGTACGCCTCCAGAGCGGCCTGCGCGACCGGGCCCGAGCCCGCCACGTCGAGCCGGGCGAGCACCTCGGTCGCCTCGCGCAGGGCCTCCGCCAGCTCCCGCTCGGCCTCGCCGAGCGAGGGGACGTCTGCGGGCGGCGCGTCCCGCACGGCCAGGCAGCGCCACTGGACCTCGGCGTGCACATCGCCCTCCGGCCCGTACTCCGCGACCTCCGGGACGAGCCCCAGCGCCGCGCCCGAGGCGACGACGGCCTCGCCGGCCTCCAGGGCGCGGGCATTGAACTCCGGCGGCCCGCTGAGGCCCAGCGGATGCCCGGGCACCGGCAGCGCCAGCCGCAGCCCCGTCGCGCCGAGCGCGCGCAGCCGGCCGAGCGCGAGCGTGAGGCCGACCGGTCCGCTCTCCCCCGGCAGCCCGGTGACGCGGTGCACGGCGTCACTCCCCGTGATGTGGTGCGCGGCGTCATCCGGCGCAGCAAAACCGGCAATGAGGGCATTTCCCCACGCGGTGAACCGTCCTGAGCGGTGTTCAAGGAGCATGGCCCCAGCCTAAGGACCAGCACCGACAGCGGGTGGCGTAGGTTTTCCTTGGGAGCCGCGCCCACCGGCGCAGGCGACGACGACACGGCAATGGGAGACAAGGCGCTCATGAGCGAAGTGCTGGAACTGGTGGACGTATCCGTGGTCCGCGAGGGCCGGGCTCTGGTGGATCAGGTCTCCTGGTCGGTCAAGGAGGGGGAGCGCTGGGTGATCCTCGGCCCCAACGGCGCCGGCAAGACCACCCTGCTCAATGTCGCCTCCAGCTATCTCTTCCCGACCACGGGCACCGTCAAGGTCCTCGGGGAGAAGCTCGGCACGGTCGACGTCTTCGAACTGCGCCCCCGCATCGGCGTGGCCGGCATCGCCATGGCCGACAAGCTGCCGCGCAGCCAGACCGTCCTGCAGACCGTCCTGACCGCCGCTTACGGCATGACGGCCGGCTGGCGCGAGGACTACGAGGCCGTCGACGAGCAGCGCGCCCGCGCCTTCCTCGACGTGCTCGGCATGTCGGACCACCTGGACCGCAAGTTCGGCACCCTCTCCGAGGGCGAGCGCAAGCGCACCCTGATCGCCCGCGCCATGATGACCGACCCCGAGCTGCTGCTGCTCGACGAGCCCGCCGCGGGCCTCGACCTCGGCGGCCGCGAGGACCTGGTGCGCCGCCTCGGCCGGCTCGCCCGCGACCCGCTGGCCCCCTCGATGCTCATGGTCACCCACCACGTGGAGGAGATCCCCCCGGGCTTCACCCACGTGCTGATGATCCGTCAGGGCAAGGTGCTCGCGGCCGGCCCCGTCGAGCTGGAGCTCACCTCACGCAACCTCTCGCACTGCTTCGGCCTGCCGCTGGTCGTCGAGCGCAACGGCGACCGCTGGACCGCCCAGGGCCTGCCGCTGTCCTGACCCCACGCCCTTGCCCGGTGCCCTGTCCGGGGGCGGCCACCGCGCCTACCATGAACACGTGGACACATGGGTGTGGTGGCTCGTGGCCGCCGTCGGACTGGGCATCCCGCTGGTCGTCACCGCGCTGCCCGAGTTCGGCATGCTCGCGCTCGGAGCCGTCGCCGCCGCCGTCACCTCCCGCCTCGGCGGGGGCACCGTCACCCAGTTCATCGTCTTCGCCGTGGTCTCGGTCGCCCTGATCGCCGTCGTCCGCCCCTTCGCCAACCGCCACCGCGACCGGCGCCCCTCACTGCCGACCGGCGTGGACGCCCTCAAGGGCCGCCAGGCCGTCGTCCTGGAGCGGGTCGACGCCCAGGGCGGCCGGATCAAACTCGGCGGCGAGGTCTGGTCGGCCCGCTCCCTCGACAGCGAGCGGACCTTCGACGTGGGCCAGCAGGTCGACGTGGTCGAGATCGACGGCGCCACGGCCGTGGTGATGTGAACCGTGATCCACCCTCCCGGGCGACCCGCACGGGGCGCGATCTGCCCCCAACCGCTGCACGACGGCGCCGCGTTCTGAAAGACTCCAGCGACTCGATCACTCTCGACAGGCACGGGGAGCCACGATGGAACCGATCATCATCGTCCTGATCATCCTGGTGGTGCTCGTCTTCATCGCCCTCATGAAGACGGTCCAGGTCATCCCACAGGCCAGCGCCGCCATCGTGGAGCGCTTCGGCCGCTACACCCGGACCCTCAACGCGGGCCTGAACATCGTCGTCCCGTTCATCGACTCGATCCGCAACCGCATCGACCTGCGCGAGCAGGTCGTGCCGTTCCCGCCCCAGCCGGTGATCACCCAGGACAACCTCGTCGTCAACATCGACACCGTCATCTACTACCAGGTGACCGACGCCCGTGCCGCCACCTACGAGGTCTCCAGCTTCATCCAGGCCATCGAACAGCTCACCGTCACCACGCTCCGCAACATCATCGGCGGCATGGACCTGGAGCGGACCCTGACCTCCCGCGAGGAGATCAACGCCGCCCTGCGCGGGGTCCTCGACGAGGCCACCGGCAAGTGGGGCATCCGCGTCAACCGCGTCGAGCTCAAGGCCATCGAACCGCCCACCTCCATCCAGGACTCGATGGAGAAGCAGATGCGCGCCGACCGGGACAAGCGCGCCGCGATCCTCACCGCGGAGGGCATCCGCCAGTCCCAGATCCTCACCGCCGAGGGCGAGAAGCAGTCCGCGATCCTGCGGGCCGAGGGTGAGGCCAAGGCCGCCGCCCTGCGCGCCGAGGGCGAGGCCCAGGCGATCCGCACGGTCTTCGAGTCCATCCACGCCGGCGACCCGGACGAGAAGCTGCTCTCCTACCAGTACCTGCAGATGCTGCCGAAGATCGCCGAGGGCGACGCCAACAAGCTCTGGATCGTGCCCAGCGAGATCGGCGACGCCCTCAAGGGCCTCAGCGGCGCCGTCGGCAACTTCGGCTCCCCCGGGGGCGGCCCGAAGCTCACCAAGGGGGAGCCCCGCCGCGAGCAGCCCCCCATCGACTGAGACACCGCCGGGGCCGTCGCCCGGACGGCAGCGCACCGGTCGGCACATCCGTCCGCCGGCCTCTCTCCCGCCCCCTCGTCCGTCATGATCGTGCCGACCGGCCACCGATCATGACGGGGAGAGCGGCACATGACACTCGCAGCGGCGGCGGCGGTGTTCGCCGCCGGCATCGGCGCGGGCACCATCAACACCGTCGTCGGCTCCGGCACCCTCGTCACCTTCCCGGTCCTGCTCGCCCTCGGCCTGCCACCGGTCACCGCCAACGTCTCCAACACCCTCGGCCTGGTCGCCGGCAACATCAGCGGGGTCCTGGGCTACCGCCGTGAACTGCGCGGCCAGCGCGGCCGGATCATCCGCTTCGGCATTACCGCCCTGACCGGCGGGCTCGTCGGCGCGGTCCTGCTGCTCGCCCTCCCCTCACGGGCCTTCGATGTGATCGTGCCCGCCCTCATCGGCCTCGCCCTGGTCCTCGTCGTCCTCCAGCCGAGACTCGCCGCCGCCCTCGCCCGCCGCCGCGAACGCTCCCCCGGAGGGAACCGGGCAGCATCCCCGGACGGCGGCCCCGTCCTGCTGGCCGGCCTGCTGCTCTCCAGCGCCTACGGCGGCTACTTCGGCGCCGCCCAGGGCGTGCTCCACCTCTCCCTCATGGGCGTACTGCTCCGCGACGACCTGCAGCGCATCAACGCCCTGAAGAACGTCCTCGCACTGATCGTCAACGCTGTCGCCGCGCTCTTCTTCCTCTGCGCCGCCCGCTTCGACTGGCGCGCCGTCCTGCTCATCGCCGCCGGCTCCGCGCTCGGCGGCCGCCTGGGCGCCAAGGTCGGCCGCAGGCTCCCGCCCACCGTGCTGCGCGGCGTCATCGTCGCGGTCGGCGTCGTCGCCATCGTCCAGCTGATCGGCAGGGACTGACGGGGCAGCGCTCCGGGCCCGTTCCCCCGTGTCATCGACGCGGGCCCGGAGCGTACGGCAGCGGACGCGGTCACCCGGTACGAGGACCGGGCTCCGGCGGACGGCCCGGCGCTCGCGCGCCCCGCCGCCCCCGCCACTGCGGTGCCCGCTGCCCGACAGGCGGTCCGACTGCCGAGCGGCCACGCACCACTGTGCGGCCCGGGGCGGCGGGGCGCAACGGAATTTCCGGACGCCGCACGCCGGTTGCGGTCCTCAGCCCCCGGCCGGCACCTCGTACTCGCCGATCAACTGCGCCCGGCCCAGCGCGTGGAAACGCAGGTGGAAGCCCACCACCGCCGGCGACGCCGCCGCGTCCGGGCCCAGCTTCTCCCGGTCCACGGCGTACACCGTGAACACGTACCGGTGCGGCCCGTCCCCGGCCGGCGGCGCCGCGCCGCCGAAGTCCCGCGTCCCGTAGTCGTTGCGCGCGTGCACCGCACCCGCCGGCAGCCCCTTGAAACCCTCGCTCCCGGCCCCCGCCGGCAGCTCCGTGACCGACGCCGGAATATCGAACAGCACCCAGTGCCAGAACCCGCTGCCTGTCGGAGCGTCAGGATCGAAGCACGTCACGGCGAAACTCTTCGTCCCCTCGGGGAAGCCCTCCCACCGCAGGTGCGGCGAGGTGTTGCCCCCGCTGTACACCTGAGCGCTGCCGAGCTTCCCACCGGGCGTCACATCGTCGCTCACCACGGCGAACGACGGCACCGGCGGGTGGAAATCGTGGGGCAGCGGCCGACGCTTCTGCTCGGACACTGGCGACACCTCCTGTACGCGAGGAACGGTGAAAACGCCAGCCTAACGAGGCGAACTCCGCCCGGGCTGCGACCATACGAGCGTGCTTCGACAGCTACGACAACTCCTCGCCCTGCCCACCCCCCGAAACCTGCCCCGGACTTCTTCCGCACGTACTCCCGGGCGGAGACCGGCCGGACGCGCCCTGCGCACGCTGACCGCCCTCCTGGCCGCCCTGCCCCTGCTCCTGCTGCCCGCCTGCTCCTCCGGCGGGCACAAGACCGAACGCCCGGCCGCCGGCTCCTCCGGGAGTACGGCCGCCCCGGCGCCCGGCGCCACCTCGGGGGCGGCCGCCGCCGCGACCCCGCCCTGGGCGAAGGGCATGAAGACGGTCTCCCGCAGCAAGCTGCCGGCCGAGGCCCGGCACACCCTCGACCTCATCGACAAGGGCGGCCCGTTCCCGTACGACAAGGACGGCACCGTCTTCGGCAACTACGAGAACCGCCTGCCCAAGCAGCGCCGCGGCTACTACCACGAGTACACGGTCCCCACCCCCGGCGCCCGCAACCGCGGCGCCCAGCGCATCATCACCGGCGACCACTCCGAGCGCTACTACACCAGCGACCACTACGAGACCTTCGAAGCGGTGGTGCAACCATGACCGGACTGCTGCCCGCACCCGGAGTCCCCGGGCTGCTCAACGGCTCCATCCCCCCGGGCGTCTACCGACTGCCGCCCACCGAGTCCGTCCCCCTGGCGGTGTCCCTCGCCGCCGAGAGCGACTGGCGCGCGGCCGTACTGCGCCTCAAGGGCGTCACCGGCAAGGCCGCCTTCCTGGACCAGAGCGCCTCCGACCTGGAGTTTCCCGCCTGGTTCGGCAAGAACTGGGACGCCCTCGCCGACTGCCTCATGGACCTGTCCTGGTGGCGCAACGAGGGCAAGGCCCGCGGCTACCTGCTGCTGACCGAGGACTGGGACCCCTTCAGCAAGGCGGCCCCCAAGGACGCCCGCACCGCGGAGGCGATCCTCACCGAAGCCGTCGACTACTGGGCCGACCGCGAGGCACCCCTGGCGGTGCTGCTCGGCTGAGGAGCGGCCGGCTAAAGGCGCGGAGCGGCCGTGCCCCGGGGTCCACTACGCTCGCTCGGCATGACCTCCGCGCCTGACCGTCGGCCGATCGGCCGCGAGTTCTTCGACCGCCCTGTCCTGGACGTGGCCCCCGAACTGCTCGGGCGCGTCCTCGTCCGCAGAACCCCGGACGGTCCGATCGAACTGCGCATCACGGAGGTCGAGGCCTACGCAGGAGAGGCCGATCCGGGCTCGCACGCCTACCGCGGCCGCACCGAACGCAATGCCGCGATGTTCGGACCACCCGGCCACGCATACGTCTACTTCATCTACGGCATGTGGTTCAGTCTCAACCTCGTCTGCGGGCCGGAAGGCACCGCGAGCGGCGTACTCCTGCGCGGCGGCGAAGTGGTCAAGGGCGCGGACCTCGCCCGCACCCGCCGCCCCAAGGCCCGCCGGGACCGCGAACTGGCGCAGGGCCCCGCCCGCCTGGCCACAGCGCTCGACGTCGACCGCGGCCTCAACGGCACCGACCTCTGCTCCGGCCAGGACTCCCCGCTCTCCGTACTCACCGGGCACCCCGTGCCTCCCGAGCGCATCCGCAACGGCCCCCGCACCGGAGTCGGCGGTGACGGCGCCGATCACCCCTGGCGCTTCTGGATCGACGGCGATCCCACGGTCAGCCCGTACCGGGCCCATGTGCCGCGCAACCGGAACCGGACGGCCGGACAGGCTGCTTGACTCCGTGGCCGGGACCCCCTAACGTAGCCCGAGCCGCTTGAGCCGGGCAGCGCCGTGCGCAGCCCTGGGCGGCACCACCACTACTCACGAGGATGCCCCGGACGGGGTCGTATTTTGCTGTGTCGAAATACGGTGCCGAACGGCTCGATTGGGAGCCGTCGGGGAAATCCGCTAAAGTAGTGATCACGCCGGGCCGCGAAAGCGGAAAGGCGAGAAAGACCCCGCTCCAGCAGGGGGCCAGGGCCGGAAATCGGATCTGGTAAGGTTGGAAACACCGAAGGGAAGCGCCCGGAGGAAAGCCCGAGAGGGTGAGTACGAAGGAAGCGTCCGTTCCTTGAGAACTCA